>JAUZPY010000055.1 GCA_030705805.1 Bacillota bacterium
CACTCTGCAGTAGGGTGAGTATATACGCTTTTTAAAGATTCGTATATTTTATCACGCTTAACACTTTTTTTAATAGCTTTCATAACCTACTCCTAATAATAATAATTGTTATCATTATTATAGTTTACAGTAAACAGTTTGTCAAGTGTTTTTTTAAAAATATCAAATCCATAAGCTTCCCGGTACGCAAAATGGATTTTATGTACAAATTGAAAGAAAATGTAACCTCCAAAAAGCAATATAAAATGCACCTTTCAAAGCGAAAGCTTTAGAAAGATGCATTTTACGATATTATTTCGAGCGATGCTCTTCTGTAACCGGAGATCTATCCTTGAACAGCAGAGTAATTGACCAAAGGCCTGCAAGACCTACTAATGAATAAATTATTCTGCTTAATAATGAGAGCTGTCCGCCAAAAAGACTGGCAACAAGATCTACACCAAAGAGACCGATAGAGCCCCAATTAATTGCACCAATAATAACAAGAACTAATGCTATTATATCAATCATCATGTTCGTTCACTCCTTTTCACAATAAGTATAGACAGGTTTTAATGTTTTTATTCAAAAATACTATTCACCTGTTTTCAGAAAATTATACTATGCCAATATTAATGTTATAACAAAGTAATAGGCAATTAATAAAATCACAATACGGGCGGCTAAGCGGTTAGTTTGAATTTTTTTGAGCCGAAAAATGGTTTTTGAAATTATTACAAATATTAGTAAATTTAGGCATAAGGGAGTCGGACTCTATATGGTTTTAAAAGGCAAATTTTCCGAAAGTAATGCGTTAAAATGCTCGTGAACACATACGTATTCACTGTGCTTTTGTCTTTTCAGTGCGTAAGATTGCAGCACCTGACGCCATGCGAAATCCACAAGATAAGAAGGACGGCAATTTAACAAGGGCAGGGCATATAGAGTTCTACTCCTTATGCCTTAACATGAAATGAGAATTTTTAGTTTTCTTATAAATTATTTGTAAAAAATTACAAAATTAATTAACCGATAATGCTACAATCCTTTACATCCTTTCGCTATGCTGATAGCTTCGCTTAAAGCAAGACTTCTATGTGTGGTACATATTTAATTTTATTTTGTACAAAAATAAAGGCGAATATGCCTTAAATACTTGACTATCTCTTATATTTAAGATAAAATATAATAATATTATAAAATAGCTGGTTTTATGACTAATTTTATTATTGAAAGGGTGTGCGGCGCTATGTTTGCAGACAAAGCAGAAATAGCAATAAAAGCCGGCGACGGTGGCAACGGTCTGGTTTCATTTCGCCGTGAAATATATGTTCCTGCCGGAGGACCGGACGGAGGAGACGGAGGAAAAGGCGGGGACATAGTCTTTATTATAGACCCGGAAGTTAATACTTTAGCTGATTTTAAATTTAAAAGAAAATATTTTGCTCAAAACGGTGAGGGCGGAAAAGCAAAAAAGTGTTTCGGAAAAAATGGGGAAGATTTGATAATTGGGGTTCCTGAAGGAACAATTGTTAAGGACACAAAATCAGGAAAGATTATTGCTGATATGACAGGTGAAAACAAAAGAGTAGTTGTGGCAAAAGGCGGAAAAGGCGGCTTTGGCAATACTCATTTTGCGACCCCGGTAAGACAAGCTCCTGAGTTTGCTAAGGGAGGCATAAAGGCACCTGAGCAAACAGTGTCTTTGGAGCTTAAATTAATTGCAGATGTAGGATTGGTGGGGTTTCCAAATGTGGGAAAGTCAACGCTTTTATCTTCCGTTACTCAGGCAAGACCTAAGATTGCTAACTATCACTTTACTACACTGGAACCTAATTTGGGAGTGGTTTTTCTTGGCCCCGGAAGGAGTTTTGTAATGGCGGATATTCCCGGCATTATTGAAGGGGCACATGAAGGTCTTGGTTTAGGGCATGATTTTCTGCGGCATATAGAGAGAACGCGTATAATCGTCCATGTAGTTGATGTTTCGGGATGTGAGGGAAGGAATCCGATAGAAGATTTTGAAACTATTAACAGAGAGCTTAGCTTGTTTAGCCCGCAGTTAGCCTCACTTAATCAAGTGGTTGCAGCAAACAAAACAGATATAGTAAATGATGAAAGTCTGAAAAAAGATTTTGAAAAGTATGTTAAGGCTAAAGGCTATCCGTATTTTGAGATATCGGCAGCTACAAAAAGCGGGGTAACTGCTTTGATGAATTACTTGGAATCAGAGCTTAAAAAACTTCCTCCTGTGCCGATATATGAGAGCGAAGTCGTTTATTCTGAAGAAGATAATGACGAGCCGGACTTTGTAGTGTTTAGAGAAGAGGACGGAACATTAGCTGTTGAAGGATCATATATAGACAAGCTTTTAAGTTCGGTTAATTTTGAAAATGATGAATCGGCTGCATTTTTCCAGAGAGCTTTAAGAAAAAAGGGAATTATTGATGAGCTGGTTAAAATGGGAGTTAAAGAAGGAGATCCGGTTAGAGTAAACGATATAGAATTTGACTATATGGATTAGAGGTAAATTATGATAACAAGTAAACAAAGGGCTTATTTAAGAGGCTTGGCCAATACGATTCCGGCATTATACCAAATTGGTAAAGGCGGAGTTAATGAGGCAGTAATTAAGCAGCTGGGCGAAGCACTTGAAGCAAATGAACTTATTAAGGTAAAAATCCTTGAAAACAGCGACCTTGAACTTAAGACTTGCGCTGCTCAAGTAGCAGATAAAACTAACTCCAACATTGTTCAGTGCATTGGGAAGGTTTTTGTATTATACAGACCTAGGTCTGATAAAGAAAAAAGGAAAATCATATTATGAGTAAAATTGGCCTGTATGGTGGATCCTTTGATCCTATACACAAAGGACACATAAAAGCTGCTCTCACAGCTCTTAATAAAGCAGGTTTAGATAAAATAATTTTTTTGCCCAGTGGTATTTCTCCGCATAAAGCTAGTCTAAAAGGGGATAAATATCATCGCTATAATATGGTTAAAATAGGAATACAGGACGAAAAAAATTTTTTGATTTCCGACTATGAAACAAAGAAAACGAGGCGCTGTTTCAGCTATGAAACCGTAATTGAGTTTAAAAAATTTTATTCAAATGATGAGCTGTATTTTGTAATCGGAGACGATGAGTATGAAAGCTTTAATACTTGGTACAAAAGTAATGAGCTTTTAGAACTTTGCAAGTTTTTAGTAATAACAAGGAGCGGAGTGGAAATTAACCCTCCTTTTATAGGAATTTGCATGGAACCTTGTGATATTTCCTCAACAGAAATAAGGCAGGGGATTAAAGAAAATAGAGATGTTTCTGATATGCTTCCTTTTGGAGTGTACGAATATATATTGAAGCATAATTTATATAAATAAGAGGTTTTTCTATGAACTATGAGGAGATCGAGTCTTTACTTAAAAAAGCACTTACACCGGAAAGGTTTAAACATACTATGGGAGTCGTCGAAACGTCACTAAAGCTTGCACAAAGGTACGGATGTGACAAGGAAAAAACAAGGTATGCGGCACTTCTCCACGACTGCGCTAAAAACTATGAGGCATCTGAGCTCAAAAAGCTATGTAGAAAATATGATATTCGGCTTGATCATGTATCAAAGCGTGAATCTCGCCTTCTTCATGCTTATGTGGGAGCTTATATGGCAAAGGATATATATGGTATTGAGGACGAAGAGATTTTTGATGCTATTTATTTTCACACCACGGGTAAAAAAGAGATGTCTCTTTTGTGTAAAATAATATTCCTTGCAGATGCGATTGAGCCACATCGGTGTTATGGTGAAAGACTTGATGAAATCAGAAAGCTTGCCTTTGAAAACTTAGACGAGGCGCTGATAATAAACCTTGATGAAACAATTCATTACATAATAAATAAAGGAAGACTTCTTCACCTTGACACTTTAAAGGCCAGAAACTTCCTACTTGAAAATGTGAAAGGATGACATTATGGACATAAAAGAAAAGGTTGAATTTATTAAAGATTTGCTTGAAGATAAAAAGGGAATTGACGTTAACGTTTTATCTGTTGAAGGGCTTACTACTATAGCTGACAGTTTTGTATTAGCGACCGGTACTTCAACTCCGCATATAAAGTCTTTAGCAGATGAGGTTGAGGAAAAGATGCGTGAAAAGGGTACCCAGCCTCTTAGAATAGAAGGATATCGCACAGCAAAGTGGATACTAATAGATTACGGTGACGTAATTGTTCATATTTTTAATGAAGAATCCAGGAAATTTTATAGTTTGGAATGGCTTTGGGCTGATGCAGGTAAAGACAATGGGGGTAATAAATAATGTATGATTTTAAAGCGGTAGATGGAAAGTGGCAAAAGTACTGGGAAGATAATAAGACCTTTGAAGCTAAAACAGGAAAGCCGGGTAAAAAGAGCTTCCTTTTGGTTGAGTTTCCCTATCCTTCAGGTCAGGGTCTCCATGTAGGTCATCCCCGGAGCTATACTGCAATTGACAGTGTTGCAAGAAAGCGCCGCTTAGAGGGGGATAACGTACTTTTTGCTATTGGCTGGGACGCTTTTGGACTTCCAGCTGAAAACTATGCTATAAAAAATCATATACATCCAAGAGTAATTACCGCAAAGAATATTGCAAACTTTAAAAGACAGCTTAAGTCTATAGGGTTTTCCTTTGATTGGGACAGAGAAATAAACACTACTGATCCGGAGTATTATAAATGGACTCAGTGGATATTTTTAAAAATGTTTGAAAAGGGTCTTGCATACAAAAAGGAAATGCCTATTAACTGGTGTACCAGCTGTAAATGCGGGCTTGCCAACGAAGAAGTAGTAGGCGGTGTCTGCGAGCGCTGCGGCGGCGAGGTTATCAGAAAGCAGCAGAGCCAGTGGATGCTTAAAATTACAGCATACGCTGAAAGATTGCTGGAAGATATAGTAGATCTTGACTATGCAGACAGAATAAAGGCACAGCAGATTAACTGGATTGGGAGAAGCGAAGGTGCTCAGGTTGACTTTAAAATTGACGGTACAGATGATAAATTAACCGTGTTTACAACCAGGCCTGATACACTTTTTGGCGCTACATATATGGTCGTATCGCCTGAACATCCTTTTATTGAAAAGTATAAAGACAAAATAGCTAACATAGATAAGGTATTTGAATATAGAAACGAATCCAGCAAGAAGTCCGAGTTTGAAAGAACAGAGCTTGCTAAAGATAAGACGGGTGTTCCGTTGGAAGGTTTAATGGCGGTTAACCCCATTAACGGTAAAAAAATACCTGTATGGACCTCTGATTATGTCCTTATGACATACGGAACAGGTGCGATTATGGCTGTACCTGCTCATGATACAAGAGACTTTGATTTTGCAAAAAAGTTTGGCCTTGAAATAATAGAAGTAATAAAAAGTGATACCGACATAACAAAGGAAGCCTATACTGATGTTGAAAACGGTGTTATGATTAATTCGGGTTTCTTAGACGGTATGGACTGCAAAAATGCAATAAAAACAATGATTGACCATATTGAGAATAAGGGCCTCGGCAAGAGAAAGGTAAACTACAAGCTTCGTGATTGGGTATTTTCACGCCAAAGATACTGGGGTGAGCCTATTCCCATAGTAAACTGTGAGACCTGTGGCTATGTACCGATTCCCTATGACCAGCTTCCTTTGAGGCTTCCGGAGATTGAAAAATTTGAGCCCGGCGTAAACGGAGAATCTCCTCTTAATAACTGCAGTGAATGGGTTAACACAACTTGCCCCAAATGCGGAAGAAAGGCTAAGAGAGAAACTGACACTATGCCCCAGTGGGCCGGATCAAGCTGGTACTATTTAAGATATACAGATCCGAATAACAAAGAAGCAATTGCCTCTAAGGAAGCTTTGAATTACTGGACTCCTGTAGATTGGTATAACGGAGGCATGGAGCATACAACCTTGCATCTTCTCTATTCAAGATTTTGGCATAAATTTTTGTATGATATTGGAGTAGTACCTACAAAAGAGCCATATGTAAAAAGAAGCTCACACGGCATGATATTGGGCGAGAACGGCGAAAAAATGTCAAAGTCAAGAGGAAACGTAATAAATCCCGACGATATGGTAAACACCTACGGGGCAGATGCATTCAGAACTTATGAACTGTTTATAGGAGCTTTTGATCAGGCGACTCCATGGTCAACTCAAGGCTTGTCAGGCTGTCATAAATTCCTTGACAGAGTATGGAACTTAAAGGACATGATAGTTTCAGGAGCCGGATATTCAACAGACTTGGAAGGCATTATTCACAAGACAATAAAGAAAGTATCGGAAGATATAGAAAAGATTAAATTTAATACTGCTATAGCTACTTTAATGGCACTGGTAAATGAGTTTTACAAAAAAGGCAGTGTAAATAAATCAGAATATAAAACTCTGATTACACTGCTTAACCCCTTTGCTCCCCATATAACAGAGGAACTGTGGCAGTTATCCGGCTATGAAGGAACATTGTCGAACTCAAAATGGCCTTCTTATGATGAAAGTAAGACAATTGACGACACTATTGAAATGGCTGTAATGATTGGCGGCAAGGTTAAGTCAAAGATTCTTGTTCCTAACGGACTTGACGAAGAAAGCGTCAAGGATATGGCGTTAAACGATAATAAAACTAAGGAAGCACTTGCGGGAAAAACAGTAGTGAAAATAATTGTTGTTCCTGGCAAACTGGTAAATATAGTATCAAAATAAAGCCTTGGGGTAATATAAATGAAAAATAATTATGAAATTTTACTAAATCATAATAAGACTCTCGCAAAACAATGCATTGCGGCGGATGCTATGATAAAGACGCATCCACGCAAGGCTGCTGTTTTGTATGGACAAGCCATGGAAACTTTTATGGCAGTAATATGCTGTGATAATGACATTGCCTTTGACAGACCGAAGGACCTCACTTCTATTAACATGATCGGCGTAGCATATTCTTACGGCGTTATAAGTAAATATGAAAAAGAAGTTTTGGATGATATCCGCTACTTCGCTTATATGGCCCAGCACCCTAAACTTATGGAAAAGAATTTGGATACCAGGACTGTACTGGATAAGGTCATAAGGTTTTATGGGATAGTTATGCGCTATTATCACTTGGAAAATGAAAGCTATTCAGAGGATGCTCTTTCTATAGGAAACTGTAATATAATAAGCATATTAAAAGATTTTGAAATGGACACGGCGTTTGACAAGGTCTATTTGGGAACAGATGAGGATAGCTTTAGCATTATAGCTCAATACATAAAACATCGCTCCCCTTTATCTGATGAAGTATTTGCATATATGGAAAATGCAGATTTTAAAAAGCAGTTTTCATCTTGCGGTCAGGTTTTGCCTCCGGAGGTAGTTCCCTCCGATGAAAACAATGATATGATTTTTGTTAAAACAGTCATACCATCAGGCTACGTAAAACTTGTAAGCGATGACTTTTTAGAACTTTATACAGAGCAGAGATTAAAATATATTGAAAAGTTGGCAATGATTTTATATCAGCTTCATTTTGATAAAAATCCGTTATCTTTAGGCGGATTTACCCTTGACGACCTTTGGATATCTTATAAAAATATGACACCGGCAATATCCGGAATTGAGTCAAGAATAGGTATGTATGCAAGAGAATCTTTATGCTATTTGGGAAAATACGAGCTTATGGATGTAAAAAGCTTTGCTGTTATTTGTGCTTGTCTTTTCCCTGAATATGAAGAAATTCCCGTTGCGGGTCTTTTAATAAAACATGCTCTTTTAGGAAGTGAGAAGGCAGCTATGGATAAGATTTGTGCGCTGCTTAAAAAGGAAGCTAAAAAGCACAGCTTTGAAAGCAAACAGCTAAAGGATATTAGTGGCGAAAGCCCATATGAAAAATATCAGAGGCTTCAAAATGGCCGTGTTTCGCCTGTAAATTCAACGGGTAAAAGCGAATCGGAGCCTAGGGCTGACGAAGATTTTGATGAAATGTATAATAAAATTTTTAGCTAAAAATTTATTAAAGGAGAGCATTATGGACAGAAGGGATAAGCATAACTATTATCTTGATATAGCCCAGACAGTACTTGAGAGAGGAACTTGCCTGCGCCGCAATTACGGATCCATAATTGTGAAAAACGACGAGATTATTTCTACCGGATATACCGGTGCCCCAAGGGGAAGAAAAAACTGCATGGATATGGGTTATTGCCGCAGGGCAAGCTTAAAAGTACCCAGAGGAGAACGCTATGAACTTTGCAGAAGCGTTCATTCTGAAGCAAATGCAATTATCAGCGCTTCCAGAAAGGATATGATTGGAGCAACTCTGTATCTTGTGGGAAGGGATATGGAAAAGGGAGAACTTGTTCCTGATGCAAGCAGCTGTGCAATGTGCAAGCGTATGATAATAAATGCGGGAATTGAAAAAGTTATTATAAGAAATACGAAAGATACATACACGGAAGTTCCCGTATCTTTATGGATTGAAAATGATGACTCCTTGGAAGACATAAAAGGTTATTAGAATACATACCCTCACCCTTCAGTATAATAAGATGAAGGAGTGATAAGTATGGGAGTAACAAGGACAGGCAGGAAGCTTCAAAGAATTTTGCTTATTGATGTATATGAGGACAAAGACTTTGTTAATGAAGTTATTGATGCAGGAGACCAGCTTTATGCTGCTTACAAGAATTTTGAAGAGGCAAATACCTTAAATCTTGCCGGTTTAAGAATCTATCAGATAAAAATGGCAGAGGCAAAGTATAGCTGTCTATCTGATAAGGCAAAGGAAATATTAAAGCTTAAAAAAGAGGAAAAAGATGATCCATAAAAAGCTAAAACAAAGTCTTAACAAATTAATAGATAACGGACAAGTTTTTCATGCTTATATTTTTGAAGGTCCTGAGGGAATCGGAAAAAGGACTTTGGCAAGGGATTTTGCTATGGCTTTGCATTGTGAAAGGCAGGATGTTAAACCCTGCGGCGTTTGCCCCTCCTGTATTAAGCATAAGACGGGAAATCATCCTGACTATTTTGAAATTCAGCCCGAAAAAGATAAGAAAAATATATCTGTTGATAAAATCAGGGCAATGTGTGATGAAATGTATATAAGGCCTATACTTTCTGACTGGAAAATATTTTTTATACCTGTAGCGGACCTTTTGGAGGCTCCGGCTCAGAATGCAATGCTCAAAGTTTTTGAAGAGCCGCCGGAGTATGCTGTGATTATTCTTGCCGCATCCAACGCTTCAAGACTTCTTGATACAATTAAATCAAGGGCGGTAATGTATAGATTAAACCCATTAAGTAAGGATGAAATAAAACAGTATGTTTCGGAAGAATATCCGGACAAGCAGAGCTTTTCTGATTTTATTTATGATTTTTCCGGTGGCATTATAGGAAAAGTAGAAATTTTACTAAAGAATAAAGAGGCTTTGGATAAAAGGAAAGAGCTTTTAAAGCTTCTGTCAGGCTTACATAAAGGTAGATTTGAAGCTTTAAAGATGGCTGACTTTCTTACGGAGAATCAGGAAAATGAAGCTCTGCTATACGAGTTTGCCTTATCCTATTTAAGAGACCTTGCATTACTTAAGCAAGGAGGAGAAAATTTAATTAATTCGGATTTTAAAGAATCACTATATACCTTTTCAAAAGAGGTAAGTGCAAAAGGTGCCGCAAGAGCCCTTTTTGTAATGGCGGAAAAGCGAAAGGATAAATCAAAATACGCAAATTACAACTTATGGATTACCGACCTTGTAATTTCGATTTGGGAGGAAATAAATGATAAAAGTAATAGGAATAAGGTTTAAACCCGTTGGAAAAATATATTATTTTGACCCTGATGAACTAAATTTTGAAGTTGGGGAGAGCGCAATCGTTGAAACTGTCAGAGGCATAGAATGCGGTTATGTTGCGCAGAAAAACCATGAGGTACTGGATGAACAGGTAATTCAGCCTTTAAAGAAAGTTATCAGAAAAGCAAATGCAGAAGATTTAAAAAAGGTTGAAGCAAATACTAAACGCGAAAAAGAAGCATACGATGTGTGCATAAAAAAAATAGAAGAACGCCGGATGGAAATGAATCTGGTTGATGTTGAATGTGCTTTTGACGGCAGTAAAATTTTATTTTATTTTACCGCTGAAGGAAGGCTGGATTTTAGAGAGCTGGTTAAAGACTTAGCAGGAGTATTCAAGACACGTATTGAACTTAGGCAGATTGGTGTTAGAGATGAAGCAAAAATGGTAGGCGGGATAGGAATTTGCGGAAGAACTCTCTGTTGCCACGGACATCTGGAAGAATTTTTGCCTGTGTCCATTAAAATGGCGAAGGAGCAGGGGCTTTCTCCTAATCCAGCAAAAATTTCCGGCAGTTGCGGAAGGCTTATGTGCTGCCTTAAATATGAGCAGGAGGCTTATGAGGACCTTTTAAGAACTATGCCTAAAGTAGGAGCTCTTGTTGAGACACCAAAAGGTAAAGGTATAGTTGAAAAAACTGTTCTGCTGCGTAGAAATGTAACTGTAAAATTTGATAACAGAGGGGACGCAGCGCTGGTTGATTTTGATGTGTCAGAAATTAAAATATTAAGAAATGGAAGGGCAAGATCGGATGACGATGTAAATCCCGGAGATTTTGATAAAGTTGAATAATTAGAAGAGGCGAAAGCTTTAGGGCTTTAAAAAGGGGTAGAAGAGATGAAAAAAATATTTGCACTATTTCTTGCACTAATAATTATAAATGGAGTTGGAGTAGTAATGGCAAATGAAAATATAACCCTTACATATGGCGACTTTTATAATGTAAAGGATTGTCTTATAGTTTCCCAAAAGGTTAGTAGTGAAGGCGAAGGCTTAGGAGATACAGCTGTTATAGAGTATCAAGCAGACAGCGGCAGGATAAAAGCTGTAGGGTTAGGCAGTGCTGTTTGTAAATCCTTAGGGAAAGAGTATACTGTAACGGTAGAAAAAGCGCCTATTGCATTAGTTATGGTTAACGGGCAAAGCAATGCTGCAGGTGACTCAAGCGATTATAAACTTTCACCTTGTGCAAAGGGGAAATATGAAGGAAAGTTTTTTGTTACAAACAGTATGAACTCAAGTGCAGATATTATTAACACTACCTTTGAAAATGCAAGACTGACAGCTATAGATGGGGGGCGATCCCCAAAAGCAAGCGGTGTATGGCTCAATTGGAGCGCCGCCGAGGCCTGCGCTCTGGGAGCAAAGCTTTCTGATCTTTGGAATATGAAAGTATGGGTTGTTAACTGTGCTATCTGTGCCCAGATCATTGAAAGGTTTAATCCTACAGAGGCTAATCACGATTCTTATACACGTTCTGTTTACTATATGAAATATGCAAGAAAAGCTATTGAGGATGATAAACACTATATTCTTGACGAGTCAAAGCTTGGATATTTCTGGCTTCAAGGCGAATCCAACGGCTTTGATAGAAAAAATACCGAAAACACCATGGACCAATATATGGACGCTTTTATGAATATGCATAATGGCTTTAAACAGGACCTTGGAATAAAATACTGCGGCATTTGGCTTGTGCGCGGGGGCGTATATAGCAATAATAATAAAGACTTTTCTATGTCAGGCCCCAGGTTAGCGCAGATTTATATGTCAAATTCCAATGAAGATAACTATAAAGATATATATTTGATCTTAAATACAGATATCTTCAAAAAAGATGATAGCACAAAGAAGTATTTTGAAGAAAAGTATTCGAATGAGGCAGATTTTAAAGAAGAGTTTGGATATGATATGCCGAAAACCTCATTGGAGGTAAAGCCCAGTCTTCATTATGCACAAAAAGGCTATAATGAACTAGGCAATGAGGCGGCAGTTAATATAAATAAGATTTTTAAAGGCGATACTAAAATAAAAGAAGCAGTACTTTATGATTTTGACGGAAATGAAATAGATAAGACGGCGGGACTTATATTTGACCTTAATAAAAATCAATCGGAAAAATATACTGTTCCTATGCCGAAATCTATTGACTTTAACGCCGGTCAGATGCTAACGCTGGAAGCAGAAGACCCATCCGTGATTTCCGTAGATAACGAATACTTTGTTTGCAGGGCTGAAAAGCAAGGCATGACAAGATTATATGTTAAATGCGGAAACGATATTGTTGCTTCTTACAAAGTAATGGTTTTAAACAAACAGCCAATAACTATTAAAGGATTTAAGGACTTTACACAGCCTGTAGATTTACCTTTTAAAGGGTTCATAAATAGTAGATAATAAAAAAATCGAACACTATAAAGTGTTCGATTTTTTTTGCTTAGAATGGATGGTCGAGTATTATATATTGCTTTAGAAATAAGTATTTTTTTCTCTCTTTTATAAGGGTTTTAAGCGCCGTAACATAATGGATAAACAAACATAAAATGTATTAAAGCTTTTTAATTAAGGAGGCGGCTATGGATAAACATTATTTTGCGGCAGCAAATACAAAAGACGGTTTTGTATCAAAATTCAGAGAAATAATAAGACCCGAAGAAGCGGAACGTATTATATATATAAAAGGCGGCAGCGGAACAGGTAAATCTACCTTTATGAAAAAGTTGGCCAGAAAAATAAAAGACGAATCAGGAAGTGTTGAGTACTGTCATTGTTCTTCAGACCCGGCTTCATTAGACGGAATATATGATATCGCCAGAAATATTGCGGTATTGGATGCAACCGCACCTCATACAATGGATCCTGTTTACCCAGGTGCAGTAGACATGATTATTAATTTTGGAACCTATTGGAATGAAAAAGTATTAAAGGATAAGAAAAATGAGATTATAGCTTTAACAAAAGAAAAAAAGAACTATTTTGATAGAGGTTATGCCTGTTTAAAGGCAGCGGGAATTCTATACGGTGACGATAACCCGGACACAGATCTTGCAAACATTGTTGCGGAGGATATTATATTAACCTATTGTATTAATATACCCCTGCCGAGTCAGGGAAGGGCAAGATATCTTTTTGCAAGCGGAATAAGCTCAGAAGGAGTAACTGATTATCTTGATACCCTTATGGAGGAAACAGTAGTTGGCATTTCTGATAGTGCTGAATCACCGATTATATTAAAAAAGATAGTTGATGCGGCTATTGAAGCCGGCCATAAGGTTGATGTTTATTTGTGCCCCTTCACACCGGATAAAATAGAGCATATATCGATACCGCTTCTGGATTTATCTTTTACAACCTTAAATAAATATCATTCTTATCCTGAACTTTATAGCTTATATGAATTTGATAAAGTGCAGAGGAATTCTGAGGCATCGTTTTTAATTGATAAGGCAACTGAAGAATTTAAAAAGGCATCCACAACCCATAAAGAAATTGAGGCAATTTACATACCTACGATGGATTTTGAATCTTTAGATGTGGAATTAAAGAGAATATGGGGACTTATTAAGTCATCAGATTAATATAAAGGGGCTGGCGCAGGAAACTGCGGCAGCCCCCTTTGATTTATTTGATATTGAAATGAGGAGTTTTTTGTTATATAATTAAAAGACATAAAAGAAAATGAGGATCACAAATGAAACAACAGATAAAAGGGAATGTTATGCTTATTATTACTGCCGCGATTTGGGGTTGCGCTTTTGTAGCACAAAGC
>JAUZPY010000056.1 GCA_030705805.1 Bacillota bacterium
TATTCAGGATGACGGCAGCGTATTTATTGCTTGTGTTGACTACGAAGCAGGGCAGAAGGCTCTTAAAATTGTTGAAGGCATTGCTTCAGAACCAAAGGTTGGAGAAATATATACAGGTAAGGTTATGCGTATAATGGACTTCGGAGCATTCGTTGAATATTTGCCGGGCAAAGAAGGCCTTGTTCACATTTCAAAGCTTGACACTAAGAGAGTTGACAAGGTAACTGATATTGTATCTGTAGGCGATGAAATACTTGTAAAATTACTTGAGGTTGATAGGCAGGGCAGAATTAACTTATCCAGAAAGGATGCAATGCTTGACCTCGAGAAAAAGGAAAATCAAGAAAATCAGGAACTTGAGAAAAAGGAAAATCAGGAATGATGTATAAAACAAATACACTTTCAAATGGTTTAAAAATAGCATATGAAAATATACCATACGCCCGCTCTGTTTCAGCGGGCGTTTGGGTTTTGTCCGGTTCGAGATATGAAAAAATCAGCGGGATGTCTCATTTTATTGAGCATATGTTTTTTAAAGGAACAAAAACAAAAACCGCTAAGGAAATTGCGCAAAGCATGGATTCAACCGGCGGACAGCTTAATGCTTTTACAACAAGAGAATACACCTGTTTTTATGCACATACGGTTGCGGATAAGCTGGCAGCCTCCTTTGAAATTTTGAGCGATATGCTTCTTAATTCCAAACTTTCATCTGAAGATATTGAACTTGAAAAAAGAGTTGTAATTGAGGAGATCGCGATGTATGAGGATTCTCCCGAAGATTTGACTTTTGACTTGCTTTTGAATAATGCTTGGAAAGACCAGCCCTTAGGGAGAAATATTGCAGGAACTAAGGAATCGGTAGCTTCTTTTACGAGAGAAGACATTTTAGAGCATATTAATGGATTTTATGTACCGGAAAAAATGCTTATAAGTGTAGCAGGCTTAATAAATGAGGATGAGGTCCTCTCTTTATCCAATCAGTACTTTGGTAAAATGGAGAAAAGGGTACCCCTTATTACAGAAAATAAAAAACCGATATTTAATGCGGGTTCACATAGGGCAAAAAAGGATATTGAGCAGGCAAACATAGCCTTTGGTTTTGAAAGTTTTGATATGCAAAGTGAAAAGAAATACCCTCTTGCTGTAATGAATTATATGTTTGGGGGAGGAAT
The DNA here is from genome assembly GCA_030705805.1 of Bacillota bacterium. Taxonomy (GTDB): domain Bacteria; phylum Bacillota; class Clostridia; order CAKSNL01; family HGM11501; genus JAUZPY01. The sequence continues at coordinate 1,176 of JAUZPY010000056.1, forward strand.
GAGTTCCAGACTGTTCCAAAGCATAAGAGAAAAAGAGGGACTTGCCTATTCCATATATTCCTCAGTTGAATCATATAAGGATGCCGGTATGTTTTCTATATATGCCGGGCTTAATCGGGAGAATCTTGAAAAAACGAGAGATTTAATTAAAAAAGAAATAGATTTATTGCTCAAAGAGGGAATATCTGACGAAGAACTTTATCGCAGTAAAGAGCAGATTAAGGGCAGCATTATTTTGGGGCACGAAAGTGTTGGCTCAAAAATGAACACCATTGGTAAAGGACTTATTCTTTTAGGGAAGGTTCAAAGTGAAGAAGAAATAATTTCTAAAATAGACGAAGTAAATCTTAAGGATGTTCAAAATGTAATTGAAGAAATATTTGCTTCCGGCAGGTTTTTTGAAGAAATAGTGACAGGACAATAAAAGAACGGCGTAGCCGTTCTTTTTTTGTCGAAAACTTTTCTTTGCTTGCATCATAGATTGACATTTTTTTCCTAAATGCTTTGGTATAATGGAAAAAAGGAGATGAGCTCCATTGAAAAAACACTGCAAAAGAGAAAAGCTTTTAAGGCTTAAGGAAGCCGTTTTAAGTCGTGAAACAATTGTATGTTTTTTAATTTTGCTCTTATCAAGAGTAACTATATATGGAGATATTGCGCCTTGCGGTATAGCTGTAAGTGTTGCAGTTTCTGTGGGCAATTTCAACCCTCTGTACGCTCTTTTCTATGTGCTGGGGTTATTATCGGCAGGAGTGGGATTTACTGCATATCTTCGTGGAATACTATCATATGCTATATTTTCTATAGCCGGATATTTTATTAAGGATATTTTAGAGGAAAACAAAAAAATTATCCCTGCTTTTGCATCTGCTTGCGTTTTGATCGGAGGATTAGGAGCTTTGTCAATAACGGGCTTTTCAAAAGAGCAGATAATTTTTGCGGGGTTTGATTGTTTTTGTACTCTTATATTTTCTTTTGCACTTTCCACAGCTATTCCCGTATGCTTTGTAAAAGAAAAACGAATCAGAGTAACTGCAACAGAAGGAGCTGCGGTTTTTGTACTTATTATGCTTTTAATATGCTCCTTTTCCGATGTTGAAATAATGGGCTTAATTTCAATGCCTATGGTTGCCATGCTTATTATATCAATGAGCTGCGCGTATAAACTTTCTGCTACCGAAGCAGGAGTGCTGGGGATGTTTGCCGGACTTTTTGCTGAAATATTTACTCTGTGGAACCCCGCTGCGGTATGTTATTTTGGATTTGCTTCCTTTTTTGCTTCAGCGGTAAAAAAATATAATAAAATTTTTGTTCCTTTAGTATTTATTCTTTCAGTACCAATATTTTATATAGCAGACCTTCAAATTACTACAGTGAATTTGTATGAAACTATAATAGCATCGGTTATTTTTATGATTCTTCCCCGTAAATTTTTTGAACTGGTGGGGACATTTACGGATGAAGACAGAGAGCGTCTGTCCTGTAGGCAGCTTTCCGGCAAACTGGAAACTTTGTCTGATACATTTATGTCACTATCTGAAATATTTAATAATATTTCTGACAAAGACGACACATCAAAAAACAGGGAAACACTGGTAAAAAATACAGCAGAATCAGTTTGTGCAGGCTGCGTAAAAAGGCATTATTGCTGGAATAGTGAGCCTCAAAAAACTTATGCTGCCATAAATACACTTGCAAAAGCAATGGAAAGAAACGGAAGGGCCGAGCCGGCTGATTTGCCCTATGAATTTTCAAAAGGATGCAATAGAAGATCTGAAATTGTGGATGAATTCACAAGGCTTTATCAGCTTTGCAGGGTAGATGCCCTTTGGGGCAGCCGAATTGAAGAGGGAAGAAGCGCAATTTCCGGACAAATGAAAAGCATATCCGGCGTATTTGGCAGGCTGGCAAAAGAACGGGAGGCACTTATAATAAGGGATAATGCTTTAGAAAGCAGCATTTTATCGCTACTTTTCAGAGCAGGAATTAGTGTTAAAGATATCAGCGCCGGATTAAATGGACAAGGCCGGCTGGAAGTTACGCTGGAACTGGTGCCCTGCGGGGATATGGGCTGCTGCGATGGACAGCTACCGGAACTGTTAGCCAAAGCTACAGGAATACAAATGGAAAGATTTGGCCTTAAAAATTGTGAAAAATGCAGATTAAAATTTATTGAATTGATGAACTATAAAGTTGAAGCAAAAACTGCTGTCTTTGCCTTGGACGGAAAAGACAGCGGAGACTCCTACAGCATGGCCAGACTTGAAGATGGCAGATTTGTAATTGTTTTAAGCGACGGTATGGGGACAGGCAAGGCGGCAGCTTTGGCCAGCAAGGCTACAGTTCGTCTTATAGTGAGGCTTTTATCGGTCGGAATGGATATAGAAGCTGCTGTAAATCTGATAAATTCCGTATTGATTAACAAAGGACCGGACGGGCCTTTTGCAACAATTGATGTTTGCATAATCGATCTTGAGAGCGCAGAATGCAGCTTTGTAAAAAATGGCGCTTCCGCAGGTTTTATCCTTCACGCAGATAAAACAGTAACTATAATAGGTGCCCAGGGGTTTCCTGCCGGAGTGCTTAATCAAATGACTGTTGATAATAAAAAGTTTGCGCTTAAAGAAGATGATATACTGATAATGACAACCGACGGTGCCTTAGATATATTAAGAACAGATAATAATGAAGAAGCCTTTGTAAAAATTATAACGGAATTTACGGAGGAAGGAGAAGCTAAGCTTGCGGAATTCTTGGCAAAACGTATTTTTACAGATTTTAGAAAAAATATTAAGGATGACATAACAATTATTACCGCTTCATGTATAAAGAGACATCAGGAAGGGGATACTCAATCTAAAAGGAGGCTGCAGGCATGAGAAGTGACAAAAAAGTTATTATACTGGATAATATAGATTCTGATTGCATTGAGCAGGCAATGTTTATTTTAAGAGATTCCAGGCCTAAAAACATTGACGCTGTGAAGGAAGCAGAACAAATAGTTGAAAATTACACAAAAAGGTATCATTATACTCTTTACTCCAAAATGCTGAAAAGAAGGCATCCTTCAAAAAAAATGATAGCTTGCCTTTCAATAGCAGTGGCCGTCGTATTAGGAACTGCATTAGCATTAATATTGATATAAAAAAAACGCCAAAATAATGCACCCCAAATGTTGGACTGCGTATATAACTTGCCACAGGTTTCTTGCGGAAAAGTTATTTCCTTTAAAAAGGAATAGATACGTATCCAATGAAAGGGGTGCATTTTTTAAGCGTTCTTTTTTATTGGTTCTCTGTTAAGCGGTCAACTAACCCGCTGTACCTCTTCTGCTCGGAATTATTTTTAACCATGTAGCCAATGGCATCATAATCTCCTACAAGTACAACCAAAGATTTTGCTCTTGTAACAGCAGTATAAAAGAGATTTCTGGTCATAAGGAGCGGAGCACATTTAAACACCGGCATAACAATACATTCAAATTCGCTGCCTTGCCCCTTGTGAACAGTCACGGCATAGGCTAATGACAGCTCCCTTACCTCGGCAAAGTCATAAGTTACCTCACGCCCGTCATCAAAATGAATGAGAATTGTGCGGCTATGGCTGTTCATCTTCTTTACTACGCCTATGTCTCCGTTATAGACGCCTGTCCCGTTTAAATCTCCCTTAACCCAGGAGGCATTATAATTGTTTTCCATCTGCATTACCTTATCACCCTCCCTGAGGACAGAATCACCGAATCTATGCTCTGCCTTGTTAATTGAAGGGGGATTCAATACCTCCTGCAGCATGGAGTTTAAATTATATACACCTAAAATGGATTTTTTTATTGGCGTTAACACTTGAATATCAGTCATTGGGTCAAATCCATATGTTTTTGATAATCTGCCGGAACATAGCTGCAAGATTGTATCGGCAATTTGCGATGAGGAAGTTCTGCTCATAAAGAAAAAGTCGTTATCTGATTTATTTAATATGGGCATTTCACCGTTATTTATTTTGTGGGCATTAAGAACTATCATACTTTCGGCTGCCTGACGATAAATATGAGTAAGCTTAACGCATTTTATCATATCACATAAAATTATATCTTTTAGTACGCTGCCGGCTCCTACCGAAGGAAGCTGATCGGAATCACCCAAAAGAATAAGTCCGCAGCCGGGTGCAACAGCAGACAGCAACGAGTACATTAACAGAGTATCAACCATACTTACTTCATCGACAATTACAAAATCAGCTTCTATAGGGTTGTCCACATCTCTTGCAAAGCCGGGACGCCCTCCGTCTGATAAGTAGCCGATTTCAAGAAGTCTATGAATTGTTTTAGCTTCAATACCACAGGAGTCAGACATATGTTTTGCGGCACGTCCTGTCGGAGCGGCTAAGGAGAATTTCTTATCTAAAGATGACAGGCAGTCAATTATAGTACGTATTATGGTGGTTTTTCCCGTGCCGGGTCCGCCGGTAATTACCGTAACGCCCCCAAAGACGGCTTGCTTGACTGCGCTTTTCTGCTCTTCGGACAACTGGATACCGCTTTTTTCTTCGGAATCTTTAATGCACTTATTAAGGCTTTCTTTCTCTTTTTCGGATGGAACCTTCCTAAGGGAAAGAAGCTTATCGGCAATAGACTTTTCTGCCTTGGTAAACAGGGCAAGCTGATAATCCTTCCCGCCTTCATAGGTATCAAACCCATAAAGCTGTTTTTCGGATAAAAGGGCGGTAATTTGATTTTCTACATCAAATTCGTCAATTCCAAGAAGATGCGAAGTATATGAAATCAGTTCGTTTTCGGGAAGATAAGTATGGCCAAGGCTGACTGAACATTGCATCAGGACATATTGAATTCCGCTTTTGATACGACCCTTATGCAATGGACTTATGCTCATGGCTTTGGCAATTTTATCGGCAGTCTCAAAGGATATCCCTGCTATTTTATCACATAAAATATAAGGGTTATCCTTAATAATTTCAACAGCGTTAGAGCCTAATTCCTGGTGAGCTTTAAGAGCAAATTCTGCGGAAACGCCGTAAGGCTGAAGATACATAACAGTATTTTGCACGCTTTGTTTATTTATATATGAATCATGGATCTGCATAGCTTTTTCTAAAGAAATCCCTTTAATTTCAGCTAATCGTTTAGGGTTTTCGGAAATAATCTTCAGTGTATCGCTGCCAAAAACATCTACAATTTTTTTGGCGGTGGATTCTCTAACGCCTTTTACTATGCCTGAAGAAAGGTATAAAAGAATTGCGCCTTCTTCCTTTGGTGTAAGACGCTCAAAATATTCAACTTTAAACTGCTCTCCGTAAGCTGAATTGCTTGTCCATTCTCCGGTCAAACTAACGGATTCACCGACAGCAAGACCGGGGATATACCCTACTGCTGTAATCAAAGCATTGTCTGCTGACAAATCAAATACGGTGTAACCGTTTTGTTCATTAGTAAAAATAATGCTTTCTACGATGCCTTCAAGTTTCTCTTTCTCCAAACGACTCCACCTCTGTTATCGTATTTATCTTAAAGTGTTTTTTTATTGCGTTTAAATCTGCATCATTAGGATTCTCAGCTATTATGTAAACGTTGCCTGCGCCGGCTTTTTTTGCGGCTTTAATTATGGAATATACCTCTTTTGAGTCTTTATAACAAATGATAATATCACATTTAGGCTTAACTGATACTTCCGAGATAAGAACCCAGATTGCCAGGCATATTAGCAGTGTTGATATTGCATAGGCTGTGGCAGTAACCATAATAAAATCACCTCGCTATATCATATGAAAAGCAAGGTGTTTTGTTACGTAATTAATAATTTTATGCCTTCAGAACCAAGAGTCATTATAACTCCAGCTAAAGCAACGCCCCAAGCGATAGGCAAAATGCTGTTTTTCAGCCTTAGATCAAAAAGTGATGCTATAAGAGCACCTGTCCATGCTCCGGTACCGGGCAGGGGAATGGCAACAAATATAAAAAGGCCGATTTTTTCATATTTAATAACTTTTTCGACATTTTTTGCAGCCTTTTTTTCGAGCCACCTTCCAAACCAAGCAAGAAATTTCTTTTTTTTCAGCCAGTTTATAATAGCCCTCGCAAAAATTATTACAAAAGGAATAGGAACCATGTTCCCAATAATAGAAATCAACAGAACAAGATAGGTATTTAGGCCTAAAGCCACACCTATCGGCACTGCACCGCGAAGTTCAACAATGGGCAGCATTGATATCAAAAATGTCATGAGATATTTCATTCCCTCAGACATCGTTTGAAATTGTGATATAAGATAATCTGTCACTAACCATTTCTCCTCATATATTTTTATACTGATTTTATCCTAATTTTTAGTATATGTCAATTAAATTTATGGTTAATTCTTGCATTTATTATTAAAATAGTGTAATATAAAGTGTTAGCATAATTTTAGGAGGAATTTTATGAGTGAATGTACACATGATTGCTCTTCCTGCTCAGGTGGATGCTCCATTGAGAAGGACAAACCTAATGAATATAGCAATATAAAGCATATTGTTGGTGTAATAAGCGGAAAAGGCGGAGTGGGGAAATCCACTGTTACGGCTTCTTTGGCAGCTCTTCTTGCAAGGAAAGGCTACAAGGTTGGAATATTGGATGCAGACATTACAGGGCCATCAATTCCAAGACTTTTTGGAGTTTCAGAAAAGGCTAAAACGACAGAAGACTATATGTTTCCTGCGGTAAGCCATAATGGAATTAAGGTAATGAGCGTTAACCTTCTGCTGCCTAATGAGAATGATCCCGTGGTTTGGAGAGGTCCTGTTATTTCCGGCGTTATACGTCAATTTTATAAGGATGTTGCATGGGATGAGCTTGATTATCTCTTTGTTGATATGCCTCCGGGAACCGGAGATGCAATATTAACAGCTTTCCAGTACCTGCCGCTTGAAGGGGTTATTATTGTAACTACGCCGCAGAGTCTTGTGGAAATGATAGTTAAGAAAGCTGAAGCTATGGCAGAAATGATGAATATTCCTATTCTTGGTTATGTTGAAAACATGAGTTATGTAAAATGCCCCGACTGCGGCAAGGAGATAGACCTTTTCGGAAAGTCGGGATATGATTATAAAAATAAGCTTTTATCACGTATGCCTTTGGATTCGGAAGCTGCCAAGTTAGCTGATTCCGGTAAGATAGAAATGATTTCTCATGACTATCTGGATAAGGCTGTGGAAGCCCTCGAAAATATTAAGGAGTGATATAGATGTCAGGCCATTCTAAATGGAACAACATTAAAAGGAAAAAAGAAAAAACCGATGGGGAAAGAGCTAAAATATTTACTAAGCTTGGCAGAGAAATTACTGTTATCGTTAAAATGGGCGGTGCAGACCCGGGTTCAAATGCAAGATTAAGTGATATAATTGCAAAAGCAAAATCTAATAATATGCCCAACGACAATATTCAAAGGTGTATTAAGAAGGCTGCCGGCGATGGCGACAACGACAACTATGAAGAAATTGTTTACGAAGGTTACGGCCCCGCAGGAGTTGCGGTAATGGTTTCAACTCTTACCGATAACAGAAACAGGACAGCTGCCGATATGCGCCATTATTTTGATAAGTACGGAGGCAATTTGGGCATGAGCGGCTGCGTTTCTTTCATGTTTGAGAGAAAAGGAATAATTGCGGTAGAAAAAGAATCAGTATCAGATGAAGACGAACTTACAATGGCTGCCCTTGAAGCCGGAGCTTTGGATATTAAGGATTCGGATGATTGCTTCGAAATTATAACAGAATCTGATGATGTTTGGAATGTAAGGGAGGCTCTTGAAAATGCCGGAATAACAATTTTAGATTCTGAAGATGCAAGAGTTCCTGTTACTACCGTAACCCTTACCGATGAGGAACACATTAAGAACATGAACAAGCTTATAGAAATGCTTGAAGATGATGATGACGTTCAGGACGTATACCACAATTGGGATATGCCCGAGGATGAAGAATAATAAAGTATACACAAAAAAGCAGAACACCTTTGGTGTTCTGCTTTTTGTGTGCAAAGTGTAGATTTAAAACTTGCACACGTTATTTTTGCAGAGTTTATGCTAATTGGGTGTTCACATTTTAACCCCAAAACCTAAAAATAGTATTTTATAAAAGTGTTTTTAAATAATTAATTGCTTCATCTAAAGATAAGCAGGTAAAAAGCTTTTCTTTAGCCTTTGCTGAATTGGGAATTGTCTTAAGATACCATGCCAAATGCTTACGGGATTCTAAAAGTCCCATGCGTTCGCCGTTAACTTCGGCGGCTTTTTTTAAGTGCATAACAGCTTTTTCTATCCGCTCTTCTTTTGTGGCGGGGGGCAGAGGACTACCGGTTTCTAAGTAATGAATGATTTCTCTGAAAATAAATGGATTACCTAAGGCTCCACGGCCAATCATAACTGCGTCACAGGAGGTTTTTTCAAGCATACGGGATGCATCTAAGCTTGTAAAAATATCGCCGTTTCCTATAACAGGAACCTTTACGCTCTCTTTTACTCTTTTAATACATTCTATGTCTGCTTTTCCGCTGTAAAGCTGATCTGTTGTTCTTGCGTGTACGTAAATTTTATCAATACCGCTTTGCTCCAATGCTTTGGCAAAGTCTGCACTTGTATCTTCGGTGTAACCTTTACGTATTTTGGCGGTTACTGGAATATCTACAGCGTCTTTAACTGCCTTTATTATATCACAGGCAATAGCAGGGGTTTTCATCAGAAAAGAACCGTCTTTGTTATTCACAATTTTAGGCATTGGACAGCCCATGTTGATATTTATTTCAGATGCGTAATCTTGCAGCTTTTTTGCTGCAAAAGCCAAAATTTCCGGTTCATGACCAAATATCTGAAGGGGAATTTTGCCTTCATCCGGCTTTGGCAATAAGGATAAAGTTTTTTTATCGTTATAATATATTGCTTTAGCGCTTATCATTTCGGTAAAAGTGATAATTTCGCCGTATTCAGAGCAAATGCTGCGAAATACGTAATCGGCGACACCTGCCATGGGTGCTAAATAAATTTTTGTTTTCATATTATATAAATTAAGGCTATCTCCTTTTTTTACTTATCATATCGAAGATTATCAAGGCTAATTGCAGCTAGCAGCAGCAGAACTTATTTTAAGGCTATTTTTTACAATTATACATAATTATGCACGAAATTACAAGTTAAAAATCTTAAGTGCCGGACAAGATTTATTTTTTTTAAAAAATTATTCAAAAATACCTTGTTTTTTATAAAAAATCTGATAGAATGTAATGTAAAGGCTAAGGCCTGAAATTAGAGGAGGTGTATCATAATGGCATTTAAGATTTCTGATGATTGTATCTCTTGCGGAGCTTGCGCAGGCGAATGCCCCACAGAAGCAATAAGCGAAGGCGAAAGCAAATTCGTTATCGATCCTGAAAAGTGCATTGATTGCGGAACTTGTGCAGATGTATGCCCTGTAGGAGCTCCTGAGGAGAAATGATTAATTTAAAAAAATAAAATTGCCGCAAGTTTTTGCGGCAATTTTATTTTTTATTCAATACTAATATTCATAGAAGGAGGCACGATTTGTATATATGTAACTCCCGGATTTAAGCTTACCTTGCTTCCGCTTTCATAGGTATAAACGGTTTGCGCTGTTCTTGATTCCTTACTCCAGGTAATTTCCTTCGCATTTCCGCCGGTAATATAATAGCCTTTTCCGCTTCCTGTATCATATAATTCCTGTCTGCCTTTTTTCTCAGTGTCCTTTAGATTCTCATTCTGCATTTTCAATATGAGAAGATTGGTGCAGGAAAGCTGCACGCCGGACTGCATAGTATGAGGAGAATCTTTTTTATATCTCATGTAAAGGTTTTTTTCTTCATCATATTGGTATGAAACATTGTATGCGCTGTAGGGTATAGATATTTTTGATGCAGTATAACCTTCCTTTGGTATTACAAAATTAGGGCTGTAGTTAAGTGAAACATTTGTAGTGGTCCTGTAACTATGGGAAGAGCTCTTAGCACTATTTAATATCAATTCATATGTAGTGTAAAGGTTATGCCAAGTGTTGTTGTATTTGGAAAAGCGCTTAAAAACGCCGCCCTCTGTAAGACCGTTAACATTGTTTACTCCGAGGCTTTTTATGTCAGCTTGAGCCTTTGGACTCCATCCGCAGTGGCCGTATATGGCATCGTTTTCAAGAGCAAAGTCTAAAAAATAATGTCTGGAGGAACGAATCGGCCCGATTCTGCTTTCTGTAGTGTCTACATCGGTACCGTTTTTTGCATCCTTAAAAAGTGCCATTAATCTGGTGGAACCGCCTTCAACATACATTTCATATATCAGATATGCGTTTTCAAGCCCTGCCTGAGGGCCGGTATAGTCTTTATCGTTATCTATCATTAAAGCGATGGGGCGGGTGTTTGATTCTGTCATTTTAGTGTAGAATTCTTCAGGGTTTAAATTTTGGGCAGCATTGTCTGCTGGTTTATCAGGCTGATTATCTGATACTTTAACGGTTTGCTTTGCGCAGCCCGAAAGGATAAAAATTAAAGTGAGTATGATGCATATAATTTTTTTCATATGTTCATTCCTTTTTATAATATACTATAATTTATTTCTTTTTTAGAGGAAATAACTTTTCGCATCGCTTTGCTTCGCTCAAAGATTTGTATATAAATTACTGCGTAATTTACGTTTTAATAGAGGAAATAACTTTTCACATCGCATCGCTCAAAGTTATTATACCATAATTTTTTTACTTTGCAATTACCTAACCTATTGAAAAATAATGGAAAAAGGATTATACTTTTAAAGAGGTGAAGTTATGAGAGCTGTTGTACAAAGGGTAAATTACGCTAAAGTAGAGGTAGAAGGCTCGATGGTAGGCTCTATCGAAAAAGGACTTCTGGTGTTTCTTGGGGTTGGCAATAAAGATACGGAAGCTGATATTTTATATCTAATTAAAAAAATAACAGGGCTTAGAGTTTTTGAAGATGAGCAAGGAAAAATGAATAAAAGCGTAACCGATATTGGCGGCAGTATTTTAGTTGTTTCTCAATTTACCTTATACGGGGACGTAAAAAAGGGCATGCGGCCTTCTTTTACAGAGGCGGCCGAGCCATCTGTTGCGAACAGATATTATGAATTATTTGCCCAAAAGATTAAGGAATTAGGAATTCCTGTTCAAAAGGGCGTTTTTGGCGCAGACATGAAGGTCAGCCTTTTAAATGACGGACCTGTAACTTTATTACTTGACAGCTCAAAGCTGTTTTAGGCGGTGATATGATGAAGCTTACCATATTGGACTCAACCTTGCGTGACGGATGTCAGGGCATGAAAATTTCATATACGGTTTCAGATAAGCTTAAGATAATTGACCTTTTAGATAATTTTGGGGTCGATTATATTGAAGTTGGAAGTCCGGCTTACTCTTTGAAAGATGCAGAGCTTTTTAAGGCTCTTTCTTCAAAGAAACTAAAACATTCACAAATTGCTTGTTTTGGAAGCACAAGAAGAGTTGGAGTTAAAGCAAAAGAGGATGAAAACTTAAAATTGCTTGCCCAAATAGACACAAAGGCGGCAGTTATATTCGGTAAATGCTGGGACCTTCACGTAAAAGAAGTGCTGAATGCAACCCTCGAAGAAAACCTCGCCATGATAGGGGAAAGTGTTGAGTTTTTAAAAAGCAGCGGTAAAAAAGTTATTTTTGACGCTGAACATTTCTTTGACGGCTATAAAGCAAATAAGGAATATGCCATAAATGCTGTGAAGGCGGCTGATAAGGCAGGCGCAGATACCGTGTGCCTCTGCGATACAAACGGAGGCGCATTCCCTGATGAAATCAGGGAGGCGGTTGAGACTGTAAAATCATGCGTTAATTGCACTATCGGCATTCACACTCACAATGACGGAGCGATGGCTGTGTCAAACAGTGTTTTTGCGGTTTATGGCGGTGCTTCACACATACAGGGCACTATGATAGGAACCGGTGAAAGATGCGGAAATGCCAACCTTTCGGCGGTAATTTCCAATCTTCAGCTCAAGAAAGGCTATGAAATAGTCGATGACCTGTCAGAGCTTACATATACCTGCCGTGCCATAGCCGAAATCTCAAATATAAGTATGCGTGATTTGCCTTATGTAGGCAAAAATGCATTTTCTCACAAAGCCGGCACTCATATTGACGGAGTATTAAAAAATCCGGCCTCCTTTGAACATATTAACCCTGAATCGGTAGGTAATGACAGAAGCTTTTTAATTAGCGAAGCAGCAGGCAAAAGCGCAACCTATGCAATGATTAAAAAAATAATGCCGGATTTGGATAAA
>JAUZPY010000057.1 GCA_030705805.1 Bacillota bacterium
AACATGTGATATGATAGACATATGTCTAATGAACGAGGTGCAATTTACATAGCCGTCGCTTTTATCGTTAAATCCTTAAAAGCCGGTGCTTTTTATATTTTTAAACTCCGCTATATGCGGAAAATCCGCCGTCTACGGGGATTACTACCCCATTAACAAAGCTTGAAGCTTCATAGGATAAAAGGAAGAGAAGCGTGCCAGATAGCTCTTCCGTTTCACCGAAGCGAGAAAAGGGAGTCTGGGATAATATTTTCCTTGAGCGGTCGGTATATTCTCCCTTATCGTTAAGTAATAAAGCCTTGTTTTGATTTGTTATAAAAAATCCGGGAGCGATAGCATTAACCCTTATTCCAACCTTTGAAAAGTGAACTGCCAGCCACTGGGTGAAATTTGAAACAGCAGCCTTTGCACCTGAATATGCCGGGATTTTTGTAAGGGGAGTAAAGGCGTTCATCGAAGAGATATTTATGATTACCGCTTCTTTATTTCCGATTAAATCCCCTGCAAACACCTGAGTGGGCAGCAGTGTCCCAAGAAAATTCAGATTGAATACAAACTCAACTCCGGAAGGGTCAAGATCAAAGAATGATACTAAATCCTTGTTTTTTTCGTCTCCAATTTCGTAATATTCTTTTGTGGTTGTGCCTTTAGGGTTATTTCCGCCTGCACCGTTAATTAATATGTCAATTTTACCGAAGGCCTTATTTACTTCATCCTTTGCACTTACAAGGCCTTCTTTATCAAGAACATTTGCAGAAACGCCAATTGCCTGACCGCCTTCTTTAGTAATTTCAGCGGCAACTTCTTTTGCTTTTTCTAAATTAAGGTCAAGGACAGCAACCTTTGCACCGGCTTTTGCAACTACCTTGGCAAAGCCGCTGCATAAAACGCCGGCACCGCCTGTTATTACAGCTGTTTTGCCGGTTAAATCAACTCCTATTGGAAGTTTAGTCATTGCTTTTTGCTCCTTTCTCAATTGCTTCCCAAAGACCGCATATGTATACTGCACCCAAAGCTCTGTCGTAAAGACCGTAGCCGGGTCTGCCTGTTTCACCCCATATCATTCTTCCGTGGTCAGGACGTATATAGCCTTTAAAGCCTGTGTCATGGTAAGCTTTTACTATGCCGTAAATGTTAAGAGAACCACATTCTGTCATATGAGCCGCTTCTTCAAAGTCACGCTCACCCGTAATCTTTATGTTTCTGATATGAGCAAAATGTATTCTGCTCGAGAAAGAATAAATCATATCTATTATGTCATTATCCTTTAAAGCACCCAGAGAGCCGCTGCAAAGTGTAAGCCCATTATATTCGCTGTCATAAAGCTTTAAAAAACGCTCTATATTTGCTTTGTTTGTTATTATCCTTGGCAGATTAAAAATGCTCCATGGCGGATCATCCGGATGTATAGCCATTTTAACTTTAACTTCCTCAGCAACTTTTATAACTCTGTCAAGGAAGTACTTTAAGTTATTCCATAAGTCCTCCTCTGTTATATGGCTGTATGTTTCAAGAAGTGATTTCATTTGATCCTTTGTATAGCTTGAGTCCCAACCCGGCAGTGATAGATCGCCTGTTAGGGGGTTCATATTATTGATAATATCATTCTCATATATGAGTGCATTTGATCCGTCAGGCAGTTTATGTGCAAGATCGCTTCTTGTCCAGTCAAATACAGGCATAAAGTTATAGCATACACAATCTATTCCCGCCTTCGACAAGTTACGCAGCGTTGTGCAGTAGTTTTCAATATATTTATCCCTTGTAGGCAGACCCATTTTTATATCTTCATGAACGGGCACACTCTCTATTACAGAAAGCTTCAGGCCTTTTTTTTCAACTGTTTCATTTAATTTTAATACACGCTTTAAAGGCCAGGCTTCACCTACAGGAATATCATAAATTGCTGATACAATACCTTGCATGCCGGGTATTTGTTTTATTTTATCTAAAGTGACGGGGTCGTCCTCGCCGTACCACCTAAAGGTCATTTCCATAAGGTTATCTCCTTTCCGCCTTTTGCTGCGCTTTCATAAATTCCAAACACAGCGTACATTGTATTCGCCACATCTTCTATTGAAATTTGTTTGTTTTCATTATAAATGTTATGAATTTCTAACGCATGACCACTTCCCCAGCAGGGTTTCCCTATACTGGGTGCAATATCTTTTTCAAGCAGTTCACCGTTTTTATAGAGACAGCCGTCCATATAACGGAATAAAGCATTTTCGAATTTTAGTTCGATAAGGGGAGGAGAATCAAAGCTGTTGGCGACAGATGCGTAAAATAATCCGTGAAAACCGTTTTCAAAGGTCATATATGCTTCTACAGTATCTTCAACCTCAATAATTCCTTCAAGGGAGTGATTGGCGGTGTTGGCTTTTACTTTTGTAACTTTTCCGCATAAGAAGGTAATAAGGTCAAGGGTATGTATTGCCTGATTGATAAGAACAGCACCGCCTTCTTTATCTTTTTTTCCTCTCCAAGAGGCACTTGCATAATAGCTTTCTGTTCTGCACCAAGTTACTATGCCTTTTACCCCAATAAGCTTACCGATGCTTTCGTCTGTTTCTATGATCTTTTTTAAACATTGAATCGAAGGATTGTTCCGGTTTTGAAACATTACAGAAACAGGTTTATCTTTCCAGTCATTAAGGGTCTTTTCAAAGTCCTCTTTAACCATAACAACCGGCTTCTCGCAAACAACCTTTTTGCCGTGATTAAGAACTTTCGAAACCATCTCGTAATGCAGGTAATGCGGTGTGCAGATATGAAAAGAGTCAATATTATTATCTGAAAGCGCTTCGTCTATGTTATAGAATGCTTTCGCATTATACTCTTTAGCTCTTTTGTCCGCTTTTAAAATATCTATATCGCAAATGCCATATACTTTTACACCTTCTGTTATACTGCAGGCTTTTGCATGAACTGGTCCAATGCTGCCATATCCAACAATACAAACATTAATCATGTTTAACAAAATCCCTTCGTAACAAGATTATCATAACTTATTTTCATGGATTGGAATGGGTCGCCGGGGCAAATATCCTGTTCGACCAAAGCCCATTTGCTTCCGGCTTTTTCACAAGCATCAATAATTTCGTCCCATTTTAAGTTACCTTCCATTACCTCTGCCATATAAATCTTATTTTCCTTCGGGTCTATTGCCAAATCTTTAAAATGAATTGCCATCGCCCTGCTTCCAAGCTTTGTGATCCACTCATCAGGGTTTTGACCGGCAAATGCGTACCAATAGGTATCACAAATAAAATTGTAACAATCAGGGTCGGTATTTTCAACAAGATACTCATAGAGGTATTTACCATCTTTTTTAGCAAATTCAAAAGAATGATTATGATACCCAAAATCCAGCCCGTTTTTCTTTAGCTCTTTAGCGATTTCATTGCTTTGCTTTACAAACTGTTTAAAAGCATCTGCGTCAACTCTTGCTTCCTGAGGCATACTGCCTAAACCTGCCAAAGAACAGCCCAGGGTATGATGATAGTCAATTATAAAGTCAAGATTATCCTGAAATTCATTAAAAGGCCTGTGCGTACATACCGTTTCAAGACTATAAGAATCTGCAATGGCCTTGATATTCTTTGCAGGTATCGGCCCTACTCCGGATACCTGAATTATTTTATATCCTATTTCTTTAAGTTTTTTAAATGATGTATCAAGGTCTTCTTCTGTTTTACAAAAATCTCTTAAGGTATAAAGCTGTGCTCCGATACGTTTGTCCATAATTATCCCCTCATTTTTCCTTATTAATATGTTCCGTCTAAATTGACTGTAACACTGGACTCTTTTTTGTTTACTTCTGAACTTGCAATTTTCTCCTGAAGTTTAGAATAGAAATCATCATGCGGGAAGTTCTTGACATCAACCCAGCTTCCTGTCCAGGAACTATAATAAATGGAGTTCCCTAAAGTAAGAGCCTTGATACCTTCTTCGCCTTTTGCAAGCAAAGGAGTTCCGTTAGCAATAGCTGAAGCAAAGTTGTTTAAAATTCCTACATGAGCAGTTTGCTCGCCGATAATCTCCACTTCACATGGAGCTGACTTCGGGCATCCAAAAGGAGAAGTAGTAGTTAAGTTAAACTCAGGTTCCGGCATTTCAAGCTTTAAGAAAGAAAGCTTACCATCCTCTACTACTATACGCCCCATATCACTGGCAACTTCAAGCCTATTTGTTCCGGGAGCCTCCCCTGTAGAGGTTATATATGTACCGGTAGTACCGTTATCATATTTAAAGTAAGCTGTTACATCATCATCAACTTCAATATTACGGTATTTGCCAAAAGAGCAGTCAGCCCAAACCTTATCGGGAAGTCCAAACATCCATTGCCATAAATCCAACTGATGAGGGTTCTGATTTATTAATGTACCGCCGCCCTCTGTTGCCCAAGTCGAGCGCCATGTACAGCTGTCATGATATGCCTGCGGTCTGTACCAGTCAGTAATTATCCAGGAAATCCTCTTGATGTGGCCAAGCTCACCGGACTCTACCATTTGCTTTACTTTTTGATATAAAGGATTAGTTCTCTGGTTAAACATTATGCCGAAAACTTTGCCGGATTTTTTAGCGGCTTCATTCATTTCCAGCACTTGTTTTGTATAAACTCCTGCAGGCTTCTCTGAAAGAACGTTCAAACCGTATGAGAAAGCCTCTACTGCCATTGGCGGATGCAAATAATGGGGAACCGCAATAATAACGGTGTTAATAATTCCGCTTTTAAACATATCACTGGCATTATCAAAGGTTTTAACACCTTGACACTGGGAAGCCGCTTTGGCTAGCTTTTCCGGATCAATATCACAGATAGAGACAAGCTCCATATCTTTTACTTTTCCGGCATAAATATTTTTGGAGTGGGCGCTGCCCATATTGCCATATCCAATAACACCTACTTTAACTTTTGCCATAAAATCATATCCTTTCAATTATTGAATTTAGTGCTTCGTATGCTAAAGTGAATTTACCGGCATCACTGTTTTCAAATACTCGTGTTTTGTCGCCTTCCCGTTCCAAAGAAGCAAGTCCTTCAAATTTGCCAAGGTGTGGTTCTATACTTAAAAATCCCTTATAGCCCATTTCTTTCAGTTCATATAAAATGTATTTTAAGTTACCTGTACCATATCCTGCCGGAACTACGCTGCCATCTTCTTTTGCATCTTTTATGTGCATATAAGCAATATAACTTTTGAGTGCATTAAAGCAAGCTTTTGTATCTTGCTTTGCCTGAACAAAGTTAGCCGGATCAAATATAGCTTTAAAATTGTTACAATATAAGGTCTGCATTAAATCAACGCAGTTTTCCAGACCTTCACCGTAAATTGCTTTCTCGTTTTCATGAAGAAGAATTATGTCATTTTCCTTGGCGTATTGTATCATTGCTGACAGCCTTTTTATGACTTCATCCCTGTATATTTTGGGGTCCTCACCTTGAGGAATAAAAAAACTAAATACTCTAATGTATCTTGTCCCAAGCTTTTTTGCTATTTCACAGGTTCTTTTAAAAAGTTCAAAATGGGGGGCAAAATCATCTGTAATATTTATTTTCCCAATAGGAGAGCCGATTGAGGATACTTTTATGCCAAACTCATGCATTTCTTCTACAAGGTCTTCGACCTCTTCGTCATTTAGACTTGAAATGGATTTGCCGTTTATTCCTCTTGGCTCAAAAAAACTTATACTAAGCTTTTGTAAATGTTTGAATTGAGCCTTAATATCAGGACTTATCTCATCAGAAAAGCCCGTTAAAGTAAAACTATATTTCATAAACACACCTCCATGGATAAGATAGCACAAATAAAAACATAAATCTATTCATATATTGATAAAAATATTGCAAATGTTGCTTACTTGTGCTAAAATAAAAATGGTGATTATAATGAATGGATCTTTTTTAGCTTCACACAGTATTGACGGGGAAGTAGATAATAACAATTTTAGACTTCATACACATGTACATTATGAAATTTACATGTTTATAGATGGAGATGCAGAGCATATTGTTGAAGGCGGCGTATATGCACTTAACCCCATGGATATGATTTTATTAAGGCCTGGAGAAATGCACAGAGTTTTTCATAAAAGCAATTGCAGGTATGAAAGATTTGTACTGGGAGTGGAAGATGCTTTTTTTAAAGAAATGAACTGTGAGGAATATAAAAAAGTATTTTGGAGCCATGAGCCGGGAGAGAAAAACAAGCTAGACGGTGAAATTGTATTGGAATCGGGAATATATGACTGCGTTACCAGAATAAAAAAATACAGTAGCAACTGCACTGACATGAATGTACCGGCTGTAAGGGCAGCTGTGGTAGAATTGCTGCATATTTTGAATAATACAGACGATTATACATCTGAGAATAATGAACATACAATTATTAAAGATATAATTTCTTATATAAACAACCACTATAAAAGAGAGCTTAGCCTTTCGGAACTTTCGGATGAATTCTTTGTATCCAAATATCATTTGTGCCGTATATTTAAAGCTGCAACAGGTTATACGGTAAACGGATATGTCAGTCATAAGAGAATAATGAACGTTAAGCTTATGTGTGATAGCGGAATGAATATAGGATATGCCTGCCAAGAGTCGGGCTTTGGCGATTATTCTTCCTTTTACAAGGCATACGTGAAAGAAACAGGCCATTCTCCAAGAGAAGGACTGAAAAACAAACTAATTGACAAAGCAAAGATAACATAGTATAATTAAGAAAATTTAATAAAGATGCAAGGAGGGAAAGTTGGGTGAAAATCCCGCGCAGTCCCGCTGCCGTTAAAGTCGGAATGCCTGCTTGCATGAGTTCAGACCGAGAAACCCTGCGAGAGACAGAGTTGGTTTAAGTAGCTTTATCTAGCTTCTTTTTTAGCCGTTTCAGAGTCTGAAACGGCTTTTTATTTGGGGAGGAATATATATGAAACTTAGAAAACCGGTGTCAATAATTATCGTTATCGCTATGCTTTTTGTTTTTCCTGTGGCGGCTAATGATGAAGCTCAAAGCAAGGTGTTGTCTTTTTATAATGGACAATCCACCTTAACTTCTTGGTGGGATGTTGTTGCCCTTTGGGGGGCAAATTCAGACCTGACAAAGTATACTACGCCTGATTTTTCAGATGACCTTAATGATAAATCTTCTGTCACAGATTATGCAGGGGTAATTTTTGCTCTTATTGCAATGGGTGAGAACGTACATGATATTGGGGGGCGCGATATAGCATCAGAACTTGCTTTAAAGCAAAATACTGAAACCGGCAGCTTCGGAGATTATGCAAATATGCAGACGTATGCCATTTTAGCTCTTGATGCTGCAAAAGAAAAATATGATAGGGATAAAGCTATAAATTACCTTATATCTTTGGAGGCAAAAGACGGGGGATTTGGATATACAAGCACTTCTTCGGATGTAGACCTTACTTCAATAGTCCTCATTACTTTATCTGACGAAAATTGCTCTGATGTACTCGGAAAAGGAGTAGACTATTTAGCTTCGCAGCAATTGGAAGATGGCGGGTTTTCAAGCTGGGGAACAGAAAATTCCAATACCCTTGAAGCTGTAATTTCTGCACTGGCACAATTGGGAAGCCTTAACGATGAGCGCTTTATTAAAAATGATGAAACCTTAGCAGACGTTCTCCAAACCTATCAGCTTGATGACGGGTCATTTGTATGGGGAAAAGGAGAAAAAGAGAGCAATATGATGGCAACACAGCAGGGTCTTATTGCACTTTCTGACATTAATGCCTCCGGCAGCGTATTTAAACGGCTATCCTCAAAGTACGAGTGTACCCCGGAAATTACAGTAAACGCTAATGTGCGTATTGAAGGTGCTGATCATAATATTCTTGATGATGAGGTACAAATAACTTCTAAAAAGCCTACGGCTTTGGAAGCTATTAAAGCAGCACTGGATGAAAACAATATTAAATATACCATTGATGACAGCAGCTATGGAGCTTACATAAAAAGCATTGGCGGAGAAGACAGCGCTATGTTTGGAGGCTATGACGGTTGGCTTTTTGCCATAAATGAGGCACCGGCAGCTTCAAGCGCTGATAAGACCACAATATCTGATGGAGACGATATACTGCTGTATTACGGAATGTTTGCACCTGATACCTTAATTCCTACATATACGATTTCAAGTGAAAACTTAAAAACAAATAAAACTTTTACCATATCGGTAAAATCAGAGTATTACGATTATACAACTAAAAAAACAGTATCGGTTAATGTAGAGGGAGCAAAAGTTGAAGTTGGTGATGATAAGTTTACTACCGATGAGAACGGCGATGCGGACATCAAAATTGGAAAAGCTGGAACTTATACTGTTAAGATTTATAAGGACAACGAGGGAAGCTATCCTTCGATTGTCCGGATTAAACCCTTTGACATTAAAATAGAAAGGTCGCCTTCCGGCGGAGGTGGCAGCTCTTCAAGTAAGAAACCCGTAGGAATTACAGTCACTGAAACCAAAGAAGAAACAGCTCAAACAAGCCAGACACAACAGCAAGTGACCCAGGAAGAAAGCACAATGCCGGCAAATAACAATAAAGATGTGAAAACCGAAACCGCAAATTATGAGATCACTTATCAAGATAAAGCGGATATATCATCCTGGGCATATGAAAGCGTTAATGTTGTTTCTATGTTAGGGGTTTTTTCAGGCAATGAAAACGATTGTTTTAAACCAAAAGACAATATAACACGTGCTGAACTAGCATCGGTAATATTAAAGGCGCTTGGGGCGACGCCTAAAAAAGAAAAATCAACTTTTGAGGATGTTCCTGAAGATGCATGGTATTCCGGAGCTGTCGCAACCGCATTTGAAATGGGTATTATAAAAGGGACGGGGGAAAACAGTTTTGCCCCGTCGGAGTTTTTAACAAGGGAGCAATTAGCCGTAATTATTGCGAGAACTTATCATCTTGAAAATGCAGAATGTTCTTATGTTGATAATTCTGATATTTCTGACTGGGCAAAAGATGCGGTAGGCAGTGTAACAAAAGCAAATATTATGGTCGGCACAGACAATTGCTTCAACCCTAAAGGTGTCGTTACAAGAGAAATGTGTGCGCTGGTTATAGCCAGACTTATGGGGGCAAAATAATGAAACGACTTATTTCTATACTGCTTTGCTTTTTAATATTAACCGGATGCACTAAAGCCGCAGTCAGTCAGCAAAAAGAGCCTGAACCTAAGCAAACTCAGACGGCAGTAACAGAAACTAAAGAAAGTCCGGTTAACGAAAATGTAGATACAAATAAGGGAACCGGTAAAGAAGAGGTTAAAGAAATTAGTAAAGCTACCGGTAAAACTACTGGTAAAACGGCAGAAGCGCCTACTTTGAAGGCTGCACCATCAACAAATCAAGAAAAACAAGCGGCCACTGTTAATTCTGCCGGAGAATCAACAAAAGAGTCGGCACAAAAAAGTGAGAATAATGAAGCAGCAAAAGTGGTTCATATTAAAATAGAAGGAATGGAAGGAACAATTCTTGAAAAGGATGTAGCTTATGCTTCTGATATGACCGCTTTTGACGCTACCCTTGCCGCAGTAGAAAAAGCAGGAAAAACAGTTGTTTATTCCGGAGGCAAGTCTTCTCCGTATATTCAAGGTATAGATGGACTCTTTGAAAAAGACTATGGTGATATGAGCGGCTGGATTTATCACGTTAATAATGTGAAGCCTGCAAAAAGCAGCGGGAAATATGTACTTAATGTAGGCGACAGCGTTCTATGGAAGTATGAAACAAATTGTTTAGAATAATTAAATAATAAACAGCTGTCCATATAGAAGAGGAAAAAAGGAAGGAGACACAAAAAGTGTCTCCTTCCTTTTTATTGTTTGCAGTTTAGTCACCAAAGCAAATTCCCATGGTTTTTGCCATCTTAACGAGTGAGCCGTTAGGATCAACAGGTTTAAAGTTACTGCTCATATTGCTTGAAGGAATAACCTCTTCAAGAGGAACAGGAACCATTTCATTGTTGCGGAGAGCAACCATGTGCTTGTCATAGCCTTCAACAAGAAGGTTTACTGCGGCACTGCCGTAGCGTGTACATAATACTCTGTCAGCAGCAGAAGTATCTCCGCCTCTCTGTACGTGTGATAAAGCAGATGAACGGCATTCAACATCCATAATTGTATCGCTTATTGCATAGCCGTTTTCGTCTCTCTCGCTGTTTAACATGGCTTCCAGTGCTTTTGATATTATGCCGCCTATACCTCCAAGCTTAACTCCGTCCGGGGAAGTATCCTGTACTATTGAAATAACTGACTTCCCTTCAGGTGAAGGAGCTCCTTCAGCAACTACTACTAACGAATACTGTTTTTTGCTCAGTAAGGCTTTCTTTACTCTATCCTTTATTTTAACAATATCATAAGGAATTTCAGGAATAATTATAGCATCAGCACCGCCCGCTATACCGGTGTGCAGAGCAAGATGACCGGCTTCGCGACCCATAACCTCAAGTACCATTACTCTGTGATGGCTTTTACCTGTTGTTTTTAAACAGTCAACAGCGTCTACATTTCTGTTTACTGCTGTATCAAAGCCAAAGGTTTGATCTGTAGAATTAAGGTCGTTATCAATGGTTTTCGGCACGCCCATAACCTTTATGCCCATACGTGAATAGTCTCGGCCGCTTGTCAAGGTTCCGTCACCGCCGATAATAACTAAAGCGTCAATTCCGGCTTTCTTTACATTTTCAACTGCAACGCCGGATACATTATCATATAAAGGCTTGCCGTTGGCACCTTTTACTATACCGTTCTTATCACGTCTTGGATATTTAAATAAATTATCCTTATTAGAGTTATAAAGTATTGTGCCTCCATCCCCGATGATTTCATCTACATTATCTAAAGTAAGAGGTACCATCTGGCTTTCACCAAGATAAAGACCTCTGTAACAGTTTTGAATGCCAACGCATTCCATACCATATTTATTTATTGCTGTAGTAACAACCGCGCGAATTACAGCGTTTAATCCGCTGCAATCTCCCCCCCCGGTCATTATACCAAGCTTTTTTATTTCACCCATATTTACACCTCTTAAATTAAAACTATTTGTTCCTATCATTTTACATTATTCTGCTTAATTTTGCAATGCCCCACAAGATATTCGGCACAATCAACAATGAAAATATAAAAAAAGCAAATATATTATCAATTGTGCATAAAACTATTAACTTGTTTTGCTTATTATACGCGTTTAAACACCTTTTATCTTTTTTTATTGCTTTTATTATTTAAACTTGTTATAATTAAGAATGTAATTAAAATTTATAAATATTTAGGAGGCAGTTATGTCTTTTTTATCACCAAACTATTGTACTCCCGGTCCGGGAGTTCCGGAGGGAGAACCGCAAAAGCCGGGAATTATCCGCTATTTTATTGTCGCGGGACGTAAATTTTGGAACTTAACAATTATTAATATATATTATATGCTGTTTAGTCTGATTGGGATAGCTGCATATACATTAATAGGATGGTGCTTCTTCGGAGGGATAGCAAGCGGATTAGCAAAGGAAATAATTGCGCAGGGCTCTTTGAAAAGCAGCCCTGAAGAGTTTACTGCTTATGTCCTTTTACTGCTCAGCTTGTTTTTTGGACTTATTATGACATCTTTACTGGGAAGTGGCTCTCCGACTGCCGGGCTGACATATATATTAAGAAACTATTCAAGGGAAGAACATGCATTTATATGGGCGGATTTTTATGAAAAGTTTAAAAGTAACTTTTTTAAAGGCTTAAAAGTATTTTTGATTGATTTGATATTTGTTTACGTAATATGCCTTGATATATATGTTTACAGTCAGACCGGGGGAGGGTTCAAAGGATTGGCTGCTACCTATCTGGCGATTTTTATCTTCCTTATATATATAATGATGCATCCCTATATTTACACGATCATGGTTACCTTCGACATGAAGATTACACAAATATATAAAAATGCATTTATGATGGCTGCGGCTAAAGTGCTTCAGAATTTAGCGTGCCTGATTGCAGGGCTGGCTATAATGATACTGATTATTGAAATAGTATATAGATTTAATGTAATGATGCTTTTGATATTTTTCATGTTCTTTACTTTTTCGAATCTGGTCTTTATTATGAATAGCTTTTCGGTAGTAAAGAAATACATGATTAAAGAAAATGAAAACACGGCAGAAAATTAAATCTAAGAAGGCGGCTTTTAAAGCCGCCTTCTTAGATTGTATAATTAATAAATAAATGGGGAATAATATTTAAAAAAATTTTAAAAAAGGTATTGACAAAGGGGAGAGAACGTGGTAATATAGAAAAGTCGCAGATGAGAGCAGACAGCAAAAGGGCAGACAATAAAAAAGCGACAAAAAAGAATAAAAAAGTGCTTGACAAACGGAAGAAGATATGTTAAAATAAAATTCCTGCGACAAGCAGAGCGCACTTTGAAAATTGAATAGCTGTAATTGAAAAATACAGGGCTCATTTTAAATGTTAATTTATTTGAGAACACCTTTACAAAAACAAAAATTCGAACAACAAAGATTCGAAAAAAGAAATTAAAGAGCTAGCAAAGCTCTATAAAATTAAATTTTTATAGAGAGTTTGATCCTGGCTCAGGACGAACGCTGGCGGCGTGCTTAACACATGCAAGTCGAACGGAGCACTCCTAATTGAGACTTCGGTTGAGAGAGGGAAATGCTTAGTGGCGGACTGGTGCGTAACACGTGAGTAACCTGCCCCGGAGTGTGGAATAACACAGCGAAAGTTGTGCTAATACCGCATAATATGGTTTAGCCACATGGCTTTACCATCAAAGATTTATCGCTCTGGGATGGACTCGCGGCCGATTAGCTAGTTGGTGAGGTAATGGCTCACCAAGGCGACGATCGGTAGCCGGACTGAGAGGTTGACCGGCCACATTGGGACTGAGATACGGCCCAGACTCCTACGGGAGGCAGCAGTGGGGAATATTGGGCAATGGGCGAAAGCCTGACCCAGCAACGCCGCGTGAAGGATGAAGGTCTTCGGATTGTAAACTTTAATCTTCAGGGACGAGAACGGACGGTACCTGAGGTGAAGCCACGTCTAACTACGTGCCAGCAGACGCGGTAATACGTAGGTGGCAAGCGTTGTCCGGATTTACTGGGTGTAAAGGGCGTGTAGGTGGATTTGCAAGTCAGGTGTGAAATACCGCAGCTTAACTGCGGGGCTGCACTTGAAACTGCAAACCTTGAGTGCTGGAGAGGCAAGCGGAATTCCTAGTGTAGCGGTGAAATGCGTAGATATTAGGAGGAACACCAGTGGCGAAGGCGATTCTCTGGACCGTAACTGACGCTGAGGCATGAAAGCGTGGGTAGCAAACAGGATTAGATACCCTGGTAGTCCACGCCGTAAACGATGAGTACTAGGTGTAGGAGGGTCCAACCTTC
>JAUZPY010000058.1 GCA_030705805.1 Bacillota bacterium
ATACAGAAAGATTAATTTCTTTGCTAATATCAGAAGCCTTCATCCTGGCATTCTTTTTTAAGCATGATAATATAGCATAGTCAATCTTATCCATCACTTTATCCATAAAACACCCTCCTCTGTATAAGATTAAGTATATCTGCTTTTTTTATTTTTGTCAAACATATTAAAGCACTTGGCAAACTTTTTTCTGAATTTTTATAGTAAAACAGAAAAAAGCACTTAGAAATACATCGCTCATAAGTAATAATTCTGAATATTATTAATTAAGCTAAAAACTGGGGTGATAATATGAACTTATAGCAGCCCGTATTCTATTTTTTGATCTGTAAATCTGTTAACCGCGCTTCCGGTAACAGATAGTTCAACTTGATTTTCGCCCTTTTTAATATATGGCTTTATAAAAAATTCATGGTCGTTCCACAAACTGAACCCGGCAAAGCTTCCGTTTATGTAGCATTCAACCATTTCTTCTGCTTTTACGTTAATATAAAGGTTTTCCGTGCCTTGGCAGCAAAATTTTGCCTGATATTTTTTAATAAATGAACTTTTATCATCTTCAATTAGCTCAAATTCCGGATTAACATATTCTTTTTGAGACCATACATCAAGGCAATCCTTTGCATCGGGATCTATCATAATACATATGCTTTGTCTTCTGGCTAAATTCAAATCAAAAGCAATTTTCCCGTTTTCATACCTTGAAGGTATAACTTTAGAAAGCCCTGTCCAGAAGTCCATAGTAATAAGGCCGCCTTTTCCTTCCACCATGGCTTTTGTAGATATTGTGCCCTCTCCTTCATTTGTAAGGAAGAATACTTCAACGTCGTCCTTTACAACATGGCTTACCCTAAGGTCAGGAGTGCTATTTTGCGTATATAGGTCTCTGTACGGAAGGTCAAAAACACTGTTTATATGTTTTGCACTTGTTTTTGTATTCCGTTTATCACCATAAACATACTCATATTTATAACCTTGAATTTTAATGCAGCCATCTTCATCGACAGCATTTTCAAGAAAAGAATAGGGCAGATAGTTAAACTCAACCTGATTTTGATAAAAATCAGCCATTTCATCCGAAGGCATATCTCTATTTGCGCACAATACCGCAACCCTTGCTTTGTTTGGGGCATCAGTCATTAGGCAGGAAACTCTCTTTATATAAGCGGATATTGTATCAAAATACTTCCACCAAATATTGTTAGGGCCTACATCCGGCGGACGTTCGTCCTTTCTTCTGCCTGTAACGCTGTAATAGAATGCGTGCGGAATAAAAAAGTTTACTCCCCTTACAGCAAGCCAATCTGTATACCATTTCATATCCCCTCCGGTAAAATACCAAGGAATACCATCCTTGCAGCAGGCGCCGTAACATTCGTTCAGATTTCTTCTTTTGCCGGTATGTCTTGCAGCGTCTGAAGAACATTTAGCCTGAACACTTTCATAGCTTGTCATTGCGTTCTTTTCGGGAGCAATCCAGCGAAGCACAATATCCTGACCAGGTATCTGGAAAAAGCGTTCACATTCAATATCGTCGCCCCTATGAGGATGTCCCATTAAAGCGATTCCATGGCCCCCGCACCAGTCGGAAAGCTTTTTATAATACACATTACATTCCCTGTCAAATATGGCTTTTTTATAAATTTCTGTAGTTTCGTTATCCTCTCCGGTAAAAAGCCCTTCAAGGTCTTCAAGGGTGCCTTTAAGTTCTGTAATTACATCTTCAAAACCCCATGTCCATCCAAAGCAGTCTCTCCTTTGGTTTCTTCCCAGTACACTCGGTTCATCAGTAAAGAAGCCAATTACAGTATTTCCAAAATACTCTTTCAGCACTGAATAGTATCTTTCATGAGTCAGCTCAATAAATTTATCTACAGAAGAAGGATTCAAAAGGTCGCTTGCAAGAGGGGCGTTAGGTTGTCCATCATCTTCCCCAAAGTGAATTCCTCTTATTCTTCCGTTGCTTGGTGCTTGCAATATGTACTTGCCGCTTTTTGTTTTTGCAATCACTTTCCCTTCATCACAATTGTCAGACAAAATTATGCACTGGGACGCAAAGTCGGGATTGCTAGCAGCAACCAAACCGTGGGCAGAACCTGAAGGATACATTGCTTCATCATACAATACAATTCTCATGTCTAATTCATGCGCTGTCCGGGCAGCAACTTTTATATAGTGCATAAACTCATCAGATAAATATTGTATAGTCTCCGGAACGCCGATCCTAGGGTGAAGGACTACTCCGTTTACTCCTTTTTCATTGAATGATTTAAGCTGTCTTTTTATTTCCTCATCTGAAAATTCATCGTTTAAAAACCAAAATGGAACCGGAGAAAATTCCCTTTCGGGATTTTCTAATTTCTTAATTAGTGAGGCTACCTTCTTATTCATAATATTCCTCCTCTTAAGCTCTAAAGCTGATTATACTATTTACAAATAGTCCAGTCAAGGCTAAAACCTAAAAAAACGGCAGCAATTTTGCTGCCGTTTTTTTATTTACCCGCATTAGGTCCAACTTTATTTCTTCTGATTTTGTTCGATGTGGTCTTCTCAAACTCGGTATCCCTTATCACAACTTCATTTATCTGTTTATATCTTGGAAGCTCTTTGCACTTCTCATCTATATCAGCTTTTAGTTTAGCTTTCAGTTTAGGATCCTTATTATCTTTAATGATGTCAGAATCTAAATAAATTTCAGCGCAGAGTCTATCTTGCTGACCATGCTCGTCCAATAAAGCGTAGACTACCACTTCTTTTATATAGTCAATACTGCCAATATAGTCCTCAATCTCTTCCGGGTATACATTTTTACCGTTATTTAAAACGATAATATTTTTCTTTCGGCCGGTGATGACAAGCCTTCCCGCTTTGTCAAGTCTTCCGTAATCACCTGTATAGAACCATCCGTCTTTTAATGCTTCCTCAGTTTTTTCAGGCTGCTTATAGTAGCCCATCATTACTACGTCGCCTTTGACGCAAATCTCTCCTATACCGTCATCATTGATATTATCAAATTTCAGTTCCAAGCACGGAAGAGGAAACCCAACTGTAGTACAGTCGTTATAATTTCTGTTATTAACTGCTACCAGAGGAGAACATTCGGTAATTCCATAACCGTTCATAAGGTAGATACCTATAGAGTCAAAGAAGTATCCGAGCTCTGCCCTGACAGGAGCGCCGCCGCAAATAATAGTCTTTAAATTGCCGCCGAATGAATCAATAATGGACTTAAACAGTTCCCTTCTTTTATCAATTCCGAATTTCATTAAAGCATTACTGAATTTAATTAAGAATTTAAGAGCCTTGTCCTTTCCGCTTTCCCTTGCGGCTGCCCATATTTTTTTATAAAACAGTTCCACAAAGGCCGGTACAAGATAAAGATAGTCCGGTTTGAATTCTTGTATATTCTTAAGCACCATTGTCAGCTTAGAATTAATGCACGTAGTTGAGTGATGGTGTATACCTACCAATATTCCCGGAACTGCTTCATAGGTATGGTGTAAAGGCAGCACAGCCAGTTCCATTGTTTCAGGTTGTGACACCTGCAAGCCATAATAAACGCTGCTTACCAAATTATGTTCAGATAACATTACGCCCTTGGGATTCCCTGTAGTACCTGAGGTATAAACAAGTAATTTAAGCCCGTAATGGTCTGTTTCCATGTCGGTAAAGGTTTTATCCCCTGATTCCAAAAGCTTTTTGCCTTTTTCTATAAGCTTATTAAATGATAAGAATTCGCCTTCATCTTCTTCTCTGTCAAAACCGATGAAATACTTTATATTATTAAAACGTTCTTTGTTAGCTTTAAAATCTTCTTCAAATTTGCTTGCATAGAATATTGCCTTGCTGTCACTGTCATTGGCGATGTTAATAACATCATCCAAGGGAAGTTCCTTATCAATGGGTACAAAAACACCTGTAGCTTGCATCATTGTAAGATACACGCATATCCACGGATAACTGTTTTCACCCGTACAAGCCACATGCTCCGATGCAAGGCCCAGGCTTGCAAGGCCTGTCCCCAAACAAAATGTAGTATACTGAAATTCCTTATATGTTACTTCTTTAATATCTTTTTTATCTCTGTACTTATATAAAACCTGATCTCCAACTTTTGAGACTGCGCTATCAAGCATTTTTTTAAGAGTTTCAACCGGTTCGATCCTTTTGTATTCAAATGCCTTTTTAGTCATATAACACTCCCCCAAACATTGGTTTTTTATAATTAATTACAGAGGTTATTATACCTTATTTTTCTTATTTAGTCAATAGCTGCATATTTTTTTATAAGCTTGGATAATACGATTAAAACTACAGTATTGATTATAATTTCCGGCACCATATAAGAGCCGTTATACACAATGGAATAAATCCAGACAGCTTCACCTTTCGGAGCGTAAACACCCCATATCAGAATACCTGATAATATGTGACATACATACCTTAAAGTTACTACAATAGCTCCCGAAACCGGTATTGCCCAAGTTTTCTTATTCATTAGCTTATAAAATGTGCCGCCAAGTCCATATACTCCAAATGCAATTACATAATCCAATAGGATTACAAGAACAAAGTATAATAATGTCTGTGTAGGAGGTGGATAAAACCCTGTCATTATCTGGATAATTGAAAATACCAGTGATGATAGTATACCCCATTTTGTTCCACATATTATTCCTACAGCTATTATTGGCACCGCTGATGCTAATGTAATGCTGCCGCCTTGTAACCAGTAAGGAGCCGGAATAAGTTTGGACAGCAGTGTTAGTACCACAGCTAATGATACCATTACTGCACCGATTGTAAGTTTTCTGACTTCTTTCATTTTCTAACACCTCTTAATTTATTTTTTGCAAAAGGAATTAAAAAAATCGAGTTATTCAAAAAGAGAATAACTCGATCCTAATCGCAAGCTATTTTCCCTTCGTTGGCATTATCCAAATCAGGTAATATGGGTTAAAGCGACAACACGCTTACTCTCAGCTTGCTTTTAGCAAGCACCCCTTTTGCTTTTTTAATTATAAAACCAAAATTTAACTTTGTCAAGTATTAGTTACATTCTGCATTTAAAGGGCCGGCAAGC
This sequence comes from Bacillota bacterium, assembly GCA_030705805.1. Classification (GTDB taxonomy): domain Bacteria; phylum Bacillota; class Clostridia; order CAKSNL01; family HGM11501; genus JAUZPY01. The sequence continues at coordinate 5,084 of JAUZPY010000058.1, forward strand.
TCGTTAAGATAAAACAGTCTACCGGGCAGTGTGGGAATATAACTTGATGTAACCCATCTTGTCGGGCCGTAGTGGAGCGTCATTAAAAAGCTCATGCCCTGCCATTGCATACCTCTGCCAAGTGCGCCGTCAGCGCCCCCGATTATATAATCAGCCTGAAGGAATAATCCCGGGCCGATTGTATTTGCAAAGCAAGGAACTAGCGACGTCCTTGATTTAAAGCTTGTTATTGCATTTTGTTCAATGGTAAGAGGGTGAAGCTTTGCTCCCAATCTATGGGTCTGGCTCTTCCATTCGTCATCGGTGGCAAATTCAGCAGCAAAATGAGGCTCCCAAAAAGCTATGTGGCACATTCTGCCAATGCCGAATACAAGAACAAGCTTTGCTCCTTCTTCTTTTAAAGCTTTAATCTTGCCTGCATATGTCGGCAGATTGTCTTTAGTTGCAAAATTTCTCTGGCTTTCCGGTACTGTAAGATTGCCGAGTGGATTGAACAGTGCTTCCTTCATAGCATTCTGAAATGCTGCAGGGTCATCCGAAGAAAGAGTTGTTCCGTCATTGCCTGCCCATTCATCCATATTAAATGTGTATACGTGCTTGCAGTCTACATTCCACTCTTTAAGGAAATAAACAGCCCATTTATACATACCCATAGGGCCAACGGGAAGTATAATCGCAAGCTTTTCTCCCCTGTCTTTTGCCTTCTTTATCTGCAAAGCTATCTCATGACCCATATATGTGTCAAAATCATTAATGCTTTCGCAGGAGACAGGCATAAAGTCCTTGTTCCAAAAAGCCTCACGGGCAATTCCCTTTTCACAGCATTCATCAATTTTTTTCATGTCCCAGCCCGAAGGGTAAAAACCCTCAAGCAGCGAACCTTTAACTGTACTTATAAAATCCATAATAATTCCTCCTTAACTTTTATGGTAATAATCTTTGCGGCACTACCTTTGGCCAAGCAAAACAGGGTGTAAAAGCTTCGGCATACATAACTCCGCATTGAAGGCCTCTATAGCGTGCGCAGGTCTTTACAAACTCAGCAAAATCAATGCCGTCATGGGCTCTCATCCATTTCATTTGGCTGACGTGGCACTCAAGCATCTCAAGCTTTTTATCTACAAAATCAGATATATCTACATACTCTGTGGGCATAAATCCAACTCCGGCAAGATTATCCATGTAATAAATAGGTGTTACTTTAGCTTTAGCATCAACACTTGTCTTATAATGAGGCACGCTTGCTGCAAACGAAGCGTCAAACACAAGCTTGCTGACTGCCACATGGTCGGGCATATAGTCATTAGGTGAATGCGTGATTATTACGTCCGGATTTGCATATCTGATTACATCAACAACCTTATCTCTTTGTTCCTTTGAACTGTCGTAGACCATAATGTCACCGATATCACAGGTTACAACCTCAATCCCTGCCAAGGCACCTGCATTTTGAGCTTCTTTTGCCCTCATAACCCGAAGTTCATCAGGCTGTATTATTTCATGGCCTAAATTGCCGTTTGCAACATGGCATACAATGACTTTATGACCCTGTGAAGCATACTTTGAGAGCGTACCGGCGCAGTTTACTTCCACATCGTCAGGATGACAACCAATTGCAAGTACATTCATTTTTCAAGACTCCTTTTAATTTTTTCTAACCTTGCCGCCGCAAAGCTCAATTTCTTTCCAAGCCATTCTTACAGATTCAATTGCTTCGTTAAGCGGTGCAACTTTTAGCGGTTCTCCGCTCTCAAGGTGATCAGCATAATATTCAAGCTCGGCAAAGTAACCGCCAAGATTTGTAACGTTAAGCCCTTCCGCTGTATCTCCATTAATTTCTTCTGCAAAGTTTGGTTCAAAGTTTGTTCCGTCCTCAAGGTATACAACAGTTTTTCCGCTGTAAACTACTGTAGCCTTTTCAAATTTAACACGGTAAGCAGAAGAGAATGGATACCTATCGGGAAAATCCCAACAGCCTTCAGCTGTGATTACCGCATCATCGTATTTATAAGTTGTAAATATCTGCTGCAAAACCCCTTCTGCATCTCTTGTACAATTAGACTGGATTTCTTTAGGATTACCCATAATGTAGCGTATAAAATCCACATCATGAATGTGTAAATCAAGTCCCATTGTACCGCTCTTTTCGGGGTCGTTATACCAGTTTTCAAAGCCCCACCTTGGATTGCCGCTGAGTCTTGTGAATACACCTGATATAATTTTCCCGTATTTTCCGCTGTCTACTAATGACTTGAGATATACATATTCTGTCCAGAAGCGAATAACCTGTCCTATCTGAACCCTTGCTCCGGTCTTCTTTTCAGTTTCAAGAAGAAGCTTTGCTTCATCTTCGTTCAGGCATACAGGTTTTTCCATGAAAACATTGAGTCCTTTTTCCATTGCTTTTACCGCATGCTTAGTATGTAAAAAAGTAGGAAGGCAAATGTCAACATAATCAACATCGGCATTTTCTATAAGAGAAAAGCCGTCATCGTAAGCCTTTGCGCCGAACATTTCAACGTATTTATTTCTCTTATTCTCACTAACATCTGCAACTGCAGTTACTTTAACCTTGTCCCCCAAGTTCTTATAAGCGTTTGCATGGGTACCCCCCATACCACCTAATCCAATAATTCCAACCTTTATCATAATTATAACCTCCTTAATATTTTATAAAATTATCCATAGCTAAAGATGTATGGCTAAGCATCAATTCATTATTAATTTTATAGGTTTCCATTTCAGCGGTAACCCAGCCGTCATATCCAATTTCCTTTAAAGCCTTAATGGTACCCTCAAAGTCCATGTCTCCCGCTTGCAAATCACAAAAGCCATCAAGAGTACCGATTTTTTTCTTAAAATCTTTAATATGTACTTTTTTTATTCTATTGCCGAGAGTCTTAATCCAATGCTCTGGATACCCAAAATTAAGCACATTCCCTGCATCAAAGTAAGAGCCAACCCATTTGCTTCCAATCTCGTCAATAAACATTTTCATTTCAATAGGTGAAAGCAAAAACTTGTTCCAGACATTTTCGACACCTATCGTAACTTTCAATTCTTCTGCCGTTTTTGCTAACTCTTTAACGGATTCTATAGCTCTTAAGTAACAAGTTTCATAATCTACAACACCAAGTGAGGGAGCAAATTCTGCAGATACCACTCCCGGAACAATCAATATAGTATCACATCCAAGATAAGACGCTATTTCCAGTTGCTTTCTGACACAAGCCTTGCTTTTTTCTCTTTCTGCCTCACTATCAGATGTCAGTGAGTATTTCCATTGAAGCCCGCTGGCAACACTGTAAAGCTCAATGCCCGCTTTATTTGCATCTTCTTTAACTTTTAATATTTCATCTTTAGAGGAACTTAGGTTGATTTCGCCTGTCTCGGCTATGGCAACTTCAACTCCGTCAAATCCGATTTGCTTAGCAAAATTAAAGTTTTCTTTAAGAGGTCCTTCTTTAAATGACCATATGCTGATACCTTTTTTCAAAAAAATCCTCCTTTTTATATTGATTTTCTAATAATTTTATGATAGCATAAAAGTAAATAATTCAAAGGGTTTTTAGAACACAAAAGGTGCATTATTGTCCCCAAAGGAGTTTCTTATGTACTACAAACTTAAATTGTCAACTGTTTTAAATGTGACAAAGATTGTTACTACTTTCTACTTTGAACTGCCAAAGAATTATATATTCAAAGGCGAGTCCCATAACTTTTGGGAAATTTTATATGTTGACAGCGGGGAAATCAACGCCAGAGCCGGAGGTTCGGAATATCACTTAAAGCAAGGTGATATAATATTTCACAAGCCAAACGAATTTCATAACGTTCGTTCTGCTTGTGATACGGCCCCTAATGTTTTTATTATTACCTTTGATTGCAAATCAAGGGCGATGGATTATTTTAAGGGGCACCATTTCACACTTTCCGATGATGCAAAGAATATTCTTGCTCTAATTATGAAGGAATGTCAGGAGACTTTTTCCTATAACACTCAAACCGGCATTTATGTTTTGAAAAACAGCACCTTCGGCGGAATGCAGATGGTAAAAAACCTACTGGAGCAGTTTTTGATAAAAATGATCCGTCAGGATAAAACCATTCAATTTTACCCTGAATCTGAAAGTTTTAATAACAGCTTGGTACAGGACATAACAAATTACATGAAAGCAAACATCTATAATTCAATTGATATAAATGATATTTGTTCCTATATGCACTATGGCAAGACCTTTTTAAGCAAAACCTTTAAAAAGGTTACCGGTGACAGCCTAATGAACTTTTATATAAACCTGAAAATAAAGGAAGCCCGAAAACTTATACGTCAAACCGACAAGTCTTTTGTGGAAATATCAAATGCTCTTATGTTTTCAGATCCGCACTATTTTTCCAGAACCTTTAAGCGCATAACAGGCGTATCTCCGAAAGAATATAAAAATCAGTTAAATAAAAAAGTTACGTAATCTTATTTTACTTGATGCAGATAATAAAGATCGGCAGATGACATATATGTTATCTGCCTATTTTATTTTATCATGAAAACCGGTTCATTAGCCGGAGGTTATGACTTAGCCATTATTCTGTTTTGGCCTTTTGCAATCTGTATGCAACCTTAGCTGTGATAAATTCCGGAATAATCTTCGTAAAAAATCTCATACAAGAAGTAGTAAAATTAGGGGTTACTATTCTTTTTCCCTTAAACATACCCTTTATTGCTTTCCGGGCTGCATATTCAGCACTTATCGATCCGATTCCGAACTTTACACCCGCTACCTGATTAAATTCAGTTCTGACAGGCCCGGGGCAAAAGGTTGAAATCTTCACATCAGAACCTGACTTTTTGATTTCCTCATATACCCCGCAGGATAACCTTGACACATAAGCTTTTGACGCATAATAAGAAGAGAACATAGGCCCCGGAAGGAATGAAGCGGAAGAAGCTATATTAAGTATATAACCCTTGTTTTTTTCCTTAAATTTTTTTAAAAAAAGCTTTGTTAAAATATGTAAAGCTTTTATATTGGTATCAATTAATTCAAGCTCACTTTTAAGGTCAGTTTCATCAAATTCTCCAAAAACGCCAAAGCCTGCATTATTAACCAGTATTTCTATATCATCTGCCATATCAGCCAGATTAATGCAATTTTCAGGTATAGATAAATCAAGAGGCACAATCAAAGCTTTATTGGACATTTTAGAAGCCAGATCCCTTAACCTTTCTTCCCGCCTTGCAACAAGTATTGTTTCATAGCCCATCTTATCAAGCTGTTTTGCAATTTCCATGCCAATTCCCGAACTGGCTCCCGTAATCAATGCCTTCATAATATCAACTCCATATAATAAATTATACCATATAAGGTTTTATTAATTCAACATATTTCGATTAGTACTGATAATTTTATTTGAAATTCGCCGCATTTATGTTATAATAACATTATCGCAAGCGAAGCGACGCGAAAAGTTATTTCCTATTTAAAAAAATAAATTATTTCGTAAATAGGAAATAATTTATGGTATAAGTTTTACGAGTGGAAAGTTATTTTCTCTTATAAAAAATAATTACTGAATAAAATAACTTTGGGAGGTATTGATATGAGAAAGATATTCAGCGTTGTTATGTCATTATTTATATTTTGTGCTTTTATTAGTCCGTCAAAAGCTTCTGACAGGGTACATTATACAAAGGATGATTTAAATACCATGATATCAGATAATCAGGATGCTGAATATTCAGGTTATGTTGTTAAGCTTTCAGATGATACCGTACTTCCTTCTTCTGTAGAGTCTGCATCAGGCATAGGCAGACTTTCCAGTATTTATGATAATTATTATGAAGCTCAAGACGTCACTTTACTCCAGGAACTTGTTGATAACAACTGTGTAGAAAGCATTGAACCGAATTACATATATCATTTATGTTCACAATCCTCCAAAACAAACAACTGGGCATACAGTGCTATGAATACCTCTGTTGCCGCTTTGAAGGGTCTTACAGGTAAAGGGGTAAAAGTGGGATTAGTGGATTCAGGGGTAAATCTTGATGACTTAAATCCAGACCTTGTAGACAGATATACTGTAATACCGAATTTAGCCGTTAATGACAGCATCAAACATGGATCTATAGTAGCAGATATGATTGCTGGAATTCACGATAATGACATAGGGGTTGACGGTATAGCACCGGATGCCAGAATTGAATCTATAAAGTGCTTTTATGACGGCGGCTCCACAACTCTTGCATATGTATGTGAAGGTATAGATAAAGCTGTAAAATTAGGGTGCAATGTCATAAACTTAAGTCTCGGCAGTGACAAAGACAGTGATTTTCTTAGTGAAACTATAACAAATGCTATAAATTCCGGTGCTATTGTTATAGCTGCAGCCGGCAATGACGGAAATGCTTCTGCAGACTACCCTGCTGTATATTCTAATGTTATAGGCGTTGGGGCCGTTAACTATGACTTATCTATCGCCTACTATTCCCAAAGGAATTCCACATCAAAAGACGGTGCTCAGAATACCTTTGTAGTTGCTCCGGGCACAGCAGTATATAACGGGGAAAGCGGCACATCCTTTGCCAGTCCCTGCATTGCTGCGGCAGCGGCAATTATGCTGCAGTATGATCCATCCTATAATCAATATTCCTTTTCTTCCCTTTTATCTTCAAAGGCTGTGGATTTAGGGGATTCCGGTTATGATGAGGATTATGGCTATGGTTTTGTAAGATTTGACTGCCTTCTTGACACATATGTAAGCATTGCAATAACTGCACCCCCAACAAAAACATCTTACCATGACGGCGATACCTTTGACCCGGAAGGAATGGAAGTTACTGCATCGTATATTCTTAGACCATCCGAAAAAATCACCAACTATACTGTTTCGCCAACCGTTCTTTCATCTAAGGATGAAAACGTAACCATTTCTTATACTGAATATGGCACTACAAAGGACGTAAAGCTTCCTGTTTCCGTATACAGCATTGATTCTTTATCTATAGCCTATGACCCAGGAAGCAATGTAATTTATACTTCAAACAAGCTGGATTCATTAAAAGATTATTTATCGGTCAGTGCCCTGTACGCCTTGCCCGATCAGAAAGAAAGTGTTAATCTTTCCAAAGAAAACTACACTTTAAGCGGTACCCTAAGTTCGGGGCAAAATGAAATAACTGTTACATACAGAGGCTTTTATGATACCTTTACGGTTACAGCCCAAGCGGTGACTCTTGACAGAATTGAACTAACAGATGAGCCTCTTTATACAGACTACACTGTAGGGGAAAGCTTTAATACCGAAGGATTAAAACTGACTGCTTTTTTTAATGATGGTAACACAAAAATTTTAAATAACTCAAATTATACAGTTTCTCCATAGGGGGCTCTTTCACTGAGTGATAATGAAGTTACTTTCACATATAACTTTGAAGGCGTAACTAAATCCGTCAGTGAAAAAATCAATGTTAATGACATTACTTTATATCCGGTTAAAATTACATATGTATATCAGGACGAAACAGAGGCAGCTGACTCTTATTATGAAGAAATTCTATATGGCAAAAAGTATGACGTTGTTTCTCCTGAGATTGAAGGCTATATTCCTGACAAAGCCAGCATATCAGGTACTGTAAAAACAGGCGGTACGGATGTAACGGTAACTTATTCGGAGTATACTTTTAACCGCAAAATAAGACCTGAAGCAAAAGAAATTAGTGTTGCAAAAGGCAAATATAAAACTCTTTCAGCTTCTGTAATGGCTTTAACTGACGATGCTCCCACAAAAACAAAGCTTGTTTGGGAAAGCTCCGACAGTTCTATAGCTATGGTATCATCTTCCGGGAAAATAACCGGAAAATCTTTGGGGAGATGTACTATTAAAGTATATGCCTATGATGAGCCTTTAATATATTCTGAGATTACAGTTTTAGTGGTGCCTCAAGCGACAAAAGTATTAATATACTGTGATGATAACGACGTTACGGGCAGCACCCTTAGTTATGAT
>JAUZPY010000059.1 GCA_030705805.1 Bacillota bacterium
GTAGCTTCGTCAAATATCAGTATTCCGGGGTTTTTCAGTATTGCCCTTGCTATAGATATTCTCTGTCTTTCACCGCCTGATAGCCCTACACCTCTCTCACCCAGCATGGAGTCATATCCATCAGGCTGCATTACGATAAACTCATGGGCGTTGGCTACATCCGCAGCATGAATAACAGCCTCAACCGGCGCCTTGGGGTTACCGTATGCTATGTTGTTGTATATTGTGTCTGAAAACATCATAGGGTCCTGCTGTACATATCCAATGTTGTTTCTGTAGGTTTGAAGATCCATATCTTTTATATTTATTCCGTCTACAAGTATTTCTCCTTCGTAATTATCATAATAACGCATCAAAAGATTAATGAGTGTAGTTTTTCCTGACCCTGTAGTTCCCACTATACCAACAATGTCGCCCGGTTCTATGGTTAAATTTACATCCGTCAGCACTTTTTTTGTTTTATCAAATGAAAAGTTGAGGTTTTTAAACTCAATTTTTCCCTTAATATTTTTGGGCTTTATAGCATTCTCTTTGTTAACTTCAGGCTCTGCATCTATTATATCAAGAATTCTTTCAATGCTTGCCAACGTAGACTGATAAGAGTCACCTAAGTTTGCAAAGAAATTTATAGGCGAATAGAACATACTGGTATATGAAATAAAAGCAACAAGCGTACCTTGAGTCAGTCCAAACATGTTATTGTTTATTACCCAATTTCCGCCCACGCCCCATATAGCAAGGGAACCTATGGTTACAAAGAATCCAACTGCATTAGGGTAAATACTTGTAATTCTGGCTGCTCTGATATCTGTTTTAAGCCATTCCTCATTATATCTTTCAAATTTATCAACGGAACGCTTCTCACTGGCAAAAGCTTTTACTACTCTTACACATGGTATTGTATCGGTGAGCATAGATGTTACAGCTGCCCACTTTCTCCATATTCTACGGTAATAAGGAGCTATCTTTTTAGCAAATATTCTCCCTCCGACAACAACTAAAGGCACAGGGATAAGGGAAAGAAGAGTCAGTCTCCAGTTCATAAATAACATTATTATTACTATTCCTATCAAAAGGAAAAACTGTACAATAACATCCTGTGTAATTTTCACCATAAAGGCCTGAATTGTAGATGTATCTCCGCTTATTCTGTTAATTACATGACCTGTAGGAGTTTTGTCATAAAATTTCATTGGCAGATATAAGGCTTTGGAATACACATCATCTCTTAATGCTTTAACAATTCTATCGCTACTCTTTCTAAGAAGATAAGCCCTAAATGCAGACAGCCCATAATGCACTACATAGCATGCAAACAGTGCTATAACCAATAGCCTCAGCATATTCTGATCTTTGTTTGGTAAAATCTTATCAATAATCATACTTGTAGTATACGGTGGCAGGAGCGCTATGGCTGTAGTGATTCCGGATAATACAAGACTTATAAAAAGCATTTTAATATGAGGCTTTATATATCCGTAAAGCTTAGATAATATTTGCCCTTTTGACTGGCATTTAATGCACTCTGCACCGGGATGCAGCAGAGTCCTTCCGCACTTAGGGCATATACACATAAGCTTTTCATAGGTAGCCTTCACAATTTCCATCTGTTCTTTGGGAGATTCACCTTTGCTTACAGCAGTTATATAATTTGCGGCCATGTCATAAAGGTTCGTAACAGCATATGTAAACCTTGCCGGAACCAAAAATCTGCCATCATTAAAGTCCACACCCATATAGGCGTTGCCATACATACGCTTGACTCGTACCTTTTTAACATCTGATATATTATATTCTGTTGCCTCGCAGGATTCAAAATCCAAAATAAAAAACCTTTTCTCAGTCGCAACTAAGGCGGTCTGACCATACTTAGAATGTACAGTCAAATCGCCGATTATTGCAAAGAGCAAAGGCTCATCATCAGTTAAGTAAGGGGAAATTAGCTCCTCAAAATTTAAAGGAGCGGTCTTATTGATAAGAAGTGATTCTATACTTATCATACGAACACCTCCGGCTTCATAATACCGAATTATTTTATTTTCCCAACTGGGTGCATTATAACAGACTTATAATTTATAAGTCAATAGTTTTCCGACAAAAAAATAATATTTTTTTAAAGTTTAAATTATTCTGCCATTTTTCAAATTATATTGCAATTAACTGAAAAAAATGTTATAATAATGAGAATTTAAATGTACATAAAGGAGATTTTTAAATGAAAGCTTCAAGACTACTTATGCCAACCTTGCGTGAAGCTCCTGCAGAGGCTGATATAATAAGCCACATACTCATGCTGCGTGCAGGACTTATCAGAAAGCTTGCAGCAGGTGTATATTCATATCTGCCTCTTGGTATTAAAGTATTGAAAAATATAGAAAACATAATTCGTGAAGAAATGGATAAAGCCGGTGCCCAGGAACTTCTTATGAGTGCTCTCCTGCCGGCTGAATCGTATCAGAAATCCGGGCGCTGGGATAGGTTTGGGGACGATATGTTCCGCCTGCAAGACAGAAATAAGCGTGATTTTTGTCTTGGCCCTACTCACGAAGAAATATTTACAGAAACTGTAATTGACTCAGTTCATTCATATAGGGACTATCCTTTTACTCTATATCAGATTCAAACCAAATACAGAGATGAAAGGCGCCCCCGTTTTGGAGTAATGAGAACAAGAGAGTTCTTAATGAAGGACGCTTACAGCTTTGACATATCTAAAGAAGGTCTTGATGATTCCTATAAAGCTATGTATCAGGCTTATAAAAATATATTTGACAGAATGGGTCTAAATTATATGATAGTTGACGCTGATTCCGGTGCAATGGGCGGAAGCGGCAGCCAGGAATTTATGGTAATTTCGGATGTAGGCGAAGATACAATTGCATATTGTGAAAAATGCCGCTACTCTGCAAATACAGAGAAGGCCGTCTGCCTTTCGGGAAACAAAAGTACGGAAGAAATGCTTCCTTTAAGAAAAGTTTCTACACCAAATGCCAAAACTATCGAAGAGGTTGCATCCTTCTTCGGCAAGCATGAAGACAGTTTTGTAAAAACAATGATTTACAAAGCCGGAGATAAACACGTAGCTGTCTGTGTCAGAGGCGACCGTGAAATAAACGAAGTAAAGCTTTCCAATCTCCTTGGCGGAGATGAGGTTTCTCTTGCAGATCCCGATGACGTTGTTAGAATTACAAATGCAAAGGTAGGCTTTGCAGGTCCTTTCGGAATCGGCATTGATGTAATCTGCGATAATGAAGTAATGAATATGAGAAACTTTATTGTCGGTGCCAACGAAACAGACTGCCATCTTGAAAACGTAAACCCTGAAAGAGACTTTACCCCCAGCATAGTAAGCGATATCCGCTTAATTTCTGCCGGAGATATATGCCCGGTTTGCGGAGGAGAAATTAAAACAGCTCAAGGTATTGAAGTCGGCCACATTTTTAAGCTTGGCACAAAGTATTCAGAGTCTTTGGGCCTTAACTATGTCGATGAGAACGGTAAGGAAAACCCTGTAATCATGGGCTGCTACGGTATTGGAATTAACCGCTGCATTGCTGCTATCATAGAGCAGCACAGTGATGAAAACGGTATAATTTGGCCGGCTGAAGCTGCTCCATATAAAGCGGTAGTCGTTCCTGTTAACGTTAAGGATGAAGTTCAGATGAATCTGGCCCTTGAAATATACGATAGCCTTGAAAAAGCCGGAATCCAAGTAATTATAGACGATAGAGATGAACGTCCCGGTGTTAAATTTAAAGATTGGGATTTAATTGGTATACCGGTTAGAATAACAGTAGGCAAAAAGGCCGGCGAAGGTATTGTAGAGTATAAGTTAAGAAGCGAAAAAGAGTACAGTGAAATAGGCTCTAAAGAAGCTATCCAAAAGGCAGAAGCTTATATCCTGTAATAAGTTGTCCGCATTTTGCATATTTTAAAAATAATATAGGAAGGAGATTGCTATGCTTAAATACGGTCAGGAAATCGGCATTGACCTTGGTACTACATCAGTACTTGTCTACGTACATGACAAGGGCGTTGTATTAAAAGAACCTTCGGTTGTTGCCATTGATGCAAAAACAAAAAAAATACTTGCGGTAGGTGAAAAAGCACAGACGATGCTTGGCCGCACCCCGGGAGATGTAATAGCCATTCGTCCGCTGAAGGACGGTGTTATTTCTGATTATTATACCACCGAAAAAATGCTTCGTGATTTCCTTTTTAGAGTATGTAAAAACAGAATAATAAAGCCAAGAGTTGTAATTTGTGTACCCAGTTCGGTCACAGAGGTTGAGGAACGTGCTGTTGTTGAGGCTGCAGAGGCAGCCGGAGCAAGACAGGCTCTTGTCATTGAAGAACCTTTGGCTGCTGCAATCGGAGCAGGCCTTGATATTACAAGACCCGAAGGGAATATGGTAGTAGATATCGGAGGAGGAACCACAGATATTGCGGTAATATCTTTTGGCGGAATAGTAGTGTCTAATTCCATTAAAGTTGCGGGCAATAAGTTTGATGATGCTATCGTCCGTTACGTAAGGAAAAAGTATGGAATAGCTATTGGAGAACGTACAGCAGAGGAACTAAAAATAAATATCGGGTGTGTATTTCCTATGGATGAAGATATAGAGATGGAGGTTAAAGGAAGAAGCTTAGTATCCGGATTGCCAAAAACAGTATCTGTATCAAGCTCTGAAATAATAGAACCTTTAACTGAATGTGTTTCATCCATCGTTGATGCAGTACATATTACTTTGGAACAGACTCCTCCCGAGCTTGTCGGAGACATCAGCTCAAACGGCATTGTATTAACCGGCGGCGGAAGTCTTGTATACGGTATGGATGAGCTGCTTCAAAAAGAAACAGGCATAAATGTAAGAGTAGCAGAAGATGCAGTATCGTGTGTAGCTATAGGTACCGGCCTTGCGCTATCCCATATTAATTCTTTAAATAAATGAACATTGATAGGGGTAAGCTTTCCTTTGTTTCCCTTGCGTTCTTTTTGGGAGTATTGCTTTTTAAATACTCCCTTATTTTTTCATTATGTTATTTCATCATTACTATTTTGCTCATTATTATATATAAAAACAAGGCATTATTTTCCCTTATTTTGTTAGCGATATTCATCCTCGGAGGATTATATACAGGCCATATTAATAAAAACAATTTATCACGTGCACAAAAATATCTAGATGCCCAAAAAACATATAACGGACGTGTTGTAAGTATTCCTAAAGATGTTTTAAGCGGTCAGTCTTCAATTATAGACATCGGAGATGTAAAAATTAAGCTGACATCTTCCGGAAGTGTAGTTTCTTACGGTGATGTAATTACCTTTAATGCCAAGCCATATATACCCGAAGGCAAAGGTTATATCCTTGACTATGACTATCGTACATATTTAAAATCACAAGGCGTATATCTTTGTGCTTACACGTCGGATGTTAATGTAATCGGCAATCAAATTTTCCGCTTTAGTATAAATGACCAAATCACAAGGCTCCGTATTTTTCTTTTAAATCAGACGGACAAGCTTTTTTCCGGTGAAGTACTGATGTTTATGCGAGGCTTTCTCCTAGGCAATTCAGACCTCTCCTCAGATGAATTCAGAGAAACCTTATCTAATGGCGGCATATCTCATGTAGTTGCTATATCCGGAATGCATGTTGCCTTAATTGCTGCGGCTTTATTTTATATTTTAAAGAGAGTTGCACTAAGAAAAAAATATTTATACCTAATTATAATACCTTTTATCTGGGCTTTTGTACTTCTTACCGGAGCCTTTCCTTCCTCGGTAAGAGCCGGGATTATGGTTTCGATTTTGGTTTTATCTAAATCCTTACTGAAAAATTATGATTCATTTAATGCACTGTCTCTTTCTGCTCTGATAATACTGCTCATCAATCCTTTTACGGCTTTTTCATCAAGCTTTTTATTATCCTATTTAGCTGTGGTGGGAATGCTGACCTTTGAAAAAAGTTTTGAGCGGTTATTCCCTAAAGTAGGAAAAGTACTTATTCCCACTTTATGTGTTACATTAAGCGCTCAAGTTTTCACTCTACCCGTTTTGGCTATATTTTTTGGTCGGGTAACTGTGCTGGGGCTATTAACTAACATTATTGCGGTTCCTTTAGTTCCCTTAATTATGCTTCTTGGATATGCAGCTCTTTTTTTGAGCTTCATTTATTTCCCTACCGGACTGATTTTTTCATATTCCTGCGGACTTATTGTTAAGCTATGCTTAAAAGCCGCAAGCTTTTTCGGAAGCCTTAAGGGTTCTTACATTGATATTAACTTTACCAATAAATATTTGCTTATTTTCTTATATTTATCCTTTGTAGCCTTTCTTTATTTCGGCGTACTTAAAAGAAAAAAGCTTTTAGGATTTATATCAGTAAACCTTTCATTAATTCTGCTTATATTATGCATTGTGTTTCCTCTGCTCAATCAGGGACAAGTTTATGTTGATTACATGGATGTGGGACAAGGCGACTGCACTCTTGTTACCTGCGGAACTTACTCGGTTATGCTGGATGTAAACACTGAATCCAAGCTTGTTGAAAACACAATCATTCCGTATATGCGATGCAGAGGAGCAAGCTTTCTGGATGTAATGATAATTTCAGATTACAATAATATTGAAAGCTGTATTTCGCTGCTTAATCTGGTTAAAGTAAACACATTGGTTTTACCCGAAGGCGAAGCTCCCAAGTTACTTTTAGAAGCAGTAAAAAAACACACAAAAATTATATATGTTAATGCCGGCGATGAAATTTCTGCCGGACCTATGCAGTTTAAAGTTGTATATGGTACGGAAGGCTCGTCATTGGCGGTCCTCTTAAAAGCAAACAGCCGAAAGATTATGTTCCCCGGAAGTATAAATGAATCCCAGGAGCATATCCTTGCAAAATCTATTTCTGATATTGATATATTAAAAGCTCCAAGAAATGGTGCCTTAACATCCTGCACCGACGACCTTCTTAAAAAAGCCTCGCCGGAGTTAATAATTGTCAGTACCGCAAGTAGCAATAATCCAAGCAAAAGCTTTATGGACAGAATAAAAAAACACCATGCAAGTTATTATGTAACTCACACAAACAGGTTCATAACAACAGTAATAGATAAAGATGGTACGATCAATACCGTGCCTTATGGGGAGGAAGAAAGTTGAACTATAAGGAACTAAAAAAACAAATAAAAGTTAATATTGCTCCTTTGTATCTTTTCTACGGAGAAGAGATTTTTCTTCGTGACTATAGTACTGATTTACTTTTCAAGAAGGTAATAGATCCTGATTTTCAGGACTTTAACTATTTGGTTATGAACGATTCAAACTTAAGCCTCTTAACTTGCCGGGACGCTTTCGAGGCTTACCCTGTAATGTCAGATAAAAAACTGATATTAATAAAGGAATCCGGCATTTTTTCAAGTAAAGTAACGGATAAGGACAAAGACGGCTGGGTCGAGCTTTTAACTGATATTCCTGACTTTATGTGCGTCGTAATTGTTGAAAGCTCCATTGATAAGAGAAACAAAATTTACAAATCAATAGAAAAGAAAGCTGCTATTTGTGAGTTTGCTTATATGGACAAGCCGGATTTAAAAAGCACTATTACAAAAAAGCTTCAGGACGCAGGTAAAAAAATGTCTGATAAAGATATTGACTTTTTGCTTGAGCTTTGCGGCCCTGACCTTACAAATTTAAAGCTTCAGTTAGAAAAGCTTATTGCTTTTTCAGGCACTAAGCAGCAGATTGCAAAAGCTGATATTGACGCAGTTATCACTCCTCCCCTGTCAACTAAAGTATATGACATTTCAGAGGCCGTAGCATCAAGGAATAAAGATGCGGCACTAAAGCTGTTGTCTGACCTTAAAAAAACCGGTGAAAGTGCAGTCAGAATTATTACAATTATGGCATCTTATTATCAGGATTTATACCGTGCTTGTGTTCTCTCCGGGGAAAACATGTCATATCAGGAAATGCTTATTGCTATGAAACTACCCCCAAACAGAAAATTTGTAGCAGACCGCCTTTTTAAAAAAGCAAAATCAGTCAATGCCGAGGATGTCAGAAACTGCTTATCAGAATGTGTTAAGCTTGAAAATGACATAAAAAACGGTTTTGCATCCGATTGGCCCGCTTTAGAGCTGTTTGTTTTAAAGATTTTATGCGGGGATACCTAAAAGCATGCAAAGAGGAATTGTAACAAGGAAATAGGTCTGAATCAGAAATTTCCTTTTACTGCAATATAAAAAGTTACTGTTTTATCCTTTAAGTTTTTCTTTTAATACATTACTAAAAAACAAAAAATCCCTGAATAGCTGGAAGGTTGCCTTGCTATTCAGGGATTTTGTCATTTCTGTTTATTAATTTCCATGCCAAGAAAATACCTCTTATACTATATTCATTAAAGATTTCGCACAGTGCGTCTATATTCAGTAGGAGAATACCCGATCTTTTTTTTGAAAATCCTACAGAAATAGTTTTGGTTTGAATATCCTGTCGTCAGTGCAATTTCACTTATGGTCATATCGCTTAAAAGGAGCATTTCCCGGGCTTTTTCAATGCGTATATTTGCCATAAAAGTAATAGGCGGAAAGCCGGTAATTTTCTCAAATAAATGAGAGAACCTGCTTACGCTTAGAAAAGACATAGCTGCAAGATTATTTACGGAAATATTTTTATTATAGTTTTCGTAAATTATCCTGCACGCTTCGTTTATGCGCTGCTCATTTTGAAAGGTTACATTGTTCCGCCTGGACTCAAGGCTTCTTGAAATAATGCATAAGAGTTCTAAAAGCATTGAGCTGCAGAAAAAATTATACATATATTGCTTTAAATGATATTCTCTGGTCATCCTTAAAAAAGTTTCTTCATACAGTTTATTTCTGCCTATATAAAGAATACTATCATTTCCGAAATTCAATCTTTCTAAAATTGATTCACAGTCCTTGCCGCTAAAGTGAATATAAAAAGATACAGAATTATCCTTAGCATAAAAACTGTATTCTTGTACCTGCCCGGGGCGAAAAAGAACAATGCTTCCTTCACCGGCCTTTTTAAGCTGACCATCTAACTTCACATAGCAATACCCTTGTTTTATATATAAAATATGATAATCTGCCCTACCATGCTCACGCAGGCAATGGTAATCCCTGTCATTTAAGAATTCAGAATCACAGCTGTTAAGCTCCAAATATTCATCTGATACTTTTTCCGAACTTTTAATATCCATTATAATCACCACCCCAATCATACACCGGAATTTTTATAGTGTCAATAGCAGAATTGTGCTAACATTTAGCGCGTTAATGCATATACAAAGGCTGCTATAGATGCTATAATCAAAGCGAAAAAAGGATTTTAAGTAAAGTCTAAAATGGCTAAAAATAATGCATTAAATTATTTAATAAGCAACCAAATTATTAATATTGGAGATGATTATATGGATATTAATTTAATTCCCGAAAAAGAATTGGGTAAAGGCAGTAACATAGTTTTAGAGGTGTGTGAAACCGAACATGACCTTTATTGGAAAATGGCCATCGAAATGGTTGAAACCATAGCAGAAAACAATAAAAAAGGCGAAGATACAATTATGGTTATTCCTTACGGTCCTTTAGGGCCTTACAGCCGTATAGCTTACCTTGTAAATAAGTACAGAGTAAGCTTAAAGAATTGTACCTTTATTAATATGGACGAATATATTACTGATGATATGAGGTATATTGACTATAACGATCCGCTGTCATTCAGAGGCGGAATGGACAGAACATTTTATAACCTTGTTGATGAAGACCTAAATGTTTTTCCCGAAAAGAGATTTTTCCCCGAGCCGGGAAATGAAGGAAAAGTAATGGATCTTATTAAAAAGGCCGGCAAGCTTGATATGGCTTGGGGCGGGGTTGGAATAAACGGCCATTTTGCCTTTAACGAGCCTCCGGAGCCGGGAGAGTATGTGACCTCGGAAGAGTTTCAAAATCGTTCCACAAGGATTCTTCGTGTATCCAGAGAAACCAGAACAGTTAACTGCTTCATGAACTGCGGAGGGGATGTAAACGGGATACCCAAATATTGCATTACCGTTGGCATGAAGGAAATGTTTATGGCAAAAAAGGTAAGAATGTGTATGCCCAGGGATTGGAATGCTGGTGCACTGAGAAAGATTTTACATGGTGAAATAACCGCATCCGTTCCTTGTTCCCTGTTTCAGAATCATCCTGACGCCAAGCTTTATGCAGCTAGGGTTGCGCTTACTTCACCCGTACCCCAAATCAGGGTGTATAATAAATAATGAAAACATTTATAATTAACGGCACAAATGTTACATATAAAGGTATATCAAGCGGTGCTGTTGTAATTGAGGACGGTAAAATCAAAGATGTCCATTATAAAAGTGCAATTCCGGAAGGCAGCATCATTTACGATGCAGAAGGATGCATTGTTGCCCCCGGATTTATAGATATCCATGTACACGGCGGAAACGGGTATGATTTTCTTGATTGTACTAAAGAATCTTTTTTTAATATATTTAAAACCCATATATCACACGGTACTACAGGAATTTGTCCTACCACAGTTGCGTGTGACACTAAAAAGCTGTTTGATTTTTTTAAGCTGTGCGAAACTATGAAAGATACCGTAGGATTCCTCGGTATACATATGGAAGGGCCGTTTATATCTAAACTTCAGAAAGGCGCACAGTCTGAAGAATTTATATGCACACCCGGATGCAGCTTAACAGAAGATATCTTAAGCAGAGGGAAGCACCTTATAGCCAGAATCACTGCCGCTCCGGAAATTGACGGAATGGAGGAATTTGCAAGAAGAGTAACTGATTTTGGGATAGGCTTATCCGTAGGCCATAGCAATGCTTATATAAGTGATATGGAAAATGCGGCAAGATGGGGCTTTAATCAGGTCACGCATCTTTTTTGCAATACCCCGGGGTGCCGCAAGGTAGGAAGCTTTGTAACATCTGGAGTAATTGAAGGTGCTTTACTTAATGATGATTTTTTCGTAGAAATTATAGGTGACGGTCATCACATACCGGCAGAAACGCTGAAATTAACTCTAAAAATTAAAGGTGCTGACAAAGTATGCCTTGTATCCGACTCTATGAGGTCAGCAGGACAAGTTGGTGTTAATGAAAGCTATCTTGGGGAAAAGCTTCCTCAAAACCGAGTTATTATTGAAGAGGGTGTGGCCAAACTGCCTGACAGATCTTCCTTCGCCGGCAGCATTGCATTAGGCGATATGATGTTTAAAAATGCAGTGGAAAACTTTGGCATAGACATTAATACGGTTTCTAAGATAATGAGTGAGACTCCTTCCAAACTTCTTAAAATAGATGATAGAAAGGGGAGCATCAAAGAAGGTCTTGATGCGGATATTGTTATTCTTGATAAAAACCTTAAAACAAAGAGCGTCTTTATAAACGGAATACAAAAGCTATAATTTTTAAAGTCGATTAATAACCAAACATTATATTTTTAAAGTAAAAACCGCTTGAAAATTTTTCAAGCGGTTTTTGGTATTTATGTGCTGAACACGTGCCGGGAAAAGTTATTAATATATATCATTTACTTTCAAATTTGATTGCGCGTTTTGCGCTTTGAATTGTATGCTTTAACAGCACTGAAGTCGTTACTGTTCCGACGCCGCCCGGAACGGGCGTTATTGCTTTGACAATATCGGCTGTATCTTCATAATCAACATCACCGCATAGCTTGTCGCCATCCATATTTATTCCCACATCTATAACTATCTGATCTGAATGAACATAGTTGTTCTTTATCATTTTTGCTGCACCTGCACAAGCAATGAGAATATCGGCTTTTTTACATTCTTCTGCCAAATTAACTGTTTTTGTATGGCAGATTGTAACTGTTGCGTTTCTCGTAAGCAGCAGCATTGAAAGTGGCTTACCAACCACCAAGCTTCGTCCGACAACCGTAACTTTCTTGCCCGTTAAATCAATATTATAATAATCCAAAAGTTCAATAACCGCTTGCGGAGTACAAGGCGGATAGGCACCGGAATCTCCTGCAAAAACCTGCGCAATATTTTTCATGCTCATACAATCCATATCTTTTTCAGGTGCAATAATGTTTTTAATTCTGTCTTCTGACAAACTTTTTGGCAAAGGTCTGAAAATTAAAATTCCATGAACACTTTTATCGTTATTTAAGTGAATGATTGTTTTTTCAAGATTTTCCTGAGTAACATTTATGGGTAAGGCAATAACATCCACATAAGCATTTGCTGCTTGAAATCTTTTAATTATACCGCGTTCATATGCCAAGTCGTCGTCTCTTTCCCCAATTCTTATAACAGAAAGTTTTGGAATGACATTGCTTTTAAGTAATGTTTCTGTTTCTGTTAAAAATCCTTCTGTCAGGGATTTTACAACCGGCATCCCTTTTAGTTCCTGCATCTTACTTACCTCAATTCATTACTGATTTGCTGATATATTTTATCACACCGCAAAACCCCGTCTTGCAAGATATCATTTGTTTCTTTATTTATTGTTTCGGCATATTCACGGTTTTTCATCAACTTGGTATTGATATACACATTCATAGCGGCGCCTTCCATTGCGCTGCGGAGAGCGGAAGCAGCAACGCCGACATCACTGATGGCTAGCCTTGAGCCCTTAACTGCCAATTGCTCGATTATGTCAATAATACCATATGCTTCATGCAAAATGTCCATTGGAACCGAGGATGCGCAAACAAGTGCTTGTTCCAATATTTCATCTCTGTCAGGTCTGTCTTTCGGTATCCCATATGCGGCAGAGAGCGGCTCAAAAACCTCAGCATCCCTTTTTATAAGATTTAACAGCTCGTTAATTGATTTTTCTGTACGGTTAAGAATGGTGTTAATATCTTCTTGGTATTCAATGTACTTCTTTTTACCTTGAGTTAAATTAGCTACCATTGAACAAAGTGATACGCCGATTGTGCCTATTAATGCACTTGCACCGCCACCCCCTGGTACAGGCGATTTTGAAGATAATTGATTTATAAATTCGTTTATTTCCATA
>JAUZPY010000006.1 GCA_030705805.1 Bacillota bacterium
CTTGAAATATGGTGCAGGGATATTAAGATTGAAAGGGAGAGGTGTTAATAAAGGGAGTGTTAATGGGAGTGTTAATGGGAGTGTTAATGGGAGTGTTAATGGGAGTGTTAATGGGGACGTGCCTGAACAATGATACAACCAAGTGACCAAACGTGCAAAAAGGAAACAGACATCTATCTGTTTCCTTTTACTATTTTCTTTTCAAGAATTTTTTACCTAAATATTTTTAACTGACAAAATAGGCTGTATCTGGCGGCCGCAGATAGCTGAGGTAAGTGTTTCTAAAAGCTTATCCATATCCGCAACCAGAGAGCAAGGCTTGCCGGACGGATCATCTTGCCCGTAAGGTGCGAAATAAAAGTTTTTAGTATTTAATAAAAGACCAATATTTTTTGCACTGGCAGAGAGCCCATCGTTAGTTGATACGGCTATAATTATCGGACGGTTGTTTCTAAGCGTTGCTTTAGCAGCCAAGGTTACAGTCGTATCGCTTATTCCGTTTGCAAGCTTTGACAAGGTTGAGCCGGTACAATGGGCAATTATGAGAGCGTCAATAAGCTTTTTTGGACCAATTGATTCAACCTCAGTCTGCTTGGTCAGCACGCTGCTGCCGGTAATGGCAGTAAGCTGCTCTTTAAAATCTTCCGCTTTGCCGAATCTGGTGTCTGTTGAAGACGCCTTTTCACTCATAATTGGTATTATATCAATTCCTGAAGCTATCAGTTTTTCTACTTGGGGAATAACCTTAGAAAAGGTACAAAAAGAGCCGGTCAAAGCAAAGCCTATTTTAAGTCTGTCGTCATTTTCCATAATGCACCTCCTTAATTGAGCATGTTGAGAATAGTATCTGAAATAATTCGACCGGCTGTCAGCGGCGCGCATTTGCCGGGAAGAGATAAGGCCCAAATTACCTTAACTCCCAGCGCTTTTGCGCTGGCAAGGTCAACGCCGCCCGGCTTTGAAGCCAGATCAATAACTAAAGCACTTTTTTTAAGGCAGGATAGTTCTTTCTCCGTTAGAATCTTAAAGGGAACCGTATTAAATATTACATCTGCTTCGGATAGTGCAGAGCACATATCGCCTGTATCAGCTGCATCCAAACCGGCTGCTTTGATCCAGGCTCTTCCTTCGTGGCTTCGTGAAGTAGCGGTAACAATACTCCCCAGTGCCTCTAAATCGGGAGCTAACACTTTTCCAATTCTTCCGTACCCAATTACAAGACTTCTGCTGCCATGAAGAGTAATAGGCATTTCCCTCATTGCTATTTCAATAGCACCTTCCGCAGTGGGAATAGAATTAAGTATTTGTAGCTCTTCTCTTTTATAATAATCGAATATCTTTATACCCTTTGCATCCGCAAGGGAATATATTTCACTTCCAACCATACCTCCAAAGACATAAGAACTGGCAGGAATTTTATTAAAAAAGTCTTCTAACGACAAAAAGCGGCTGCTTAGTGGTGCATTAATAAAAACACCGTCAGTTGTCGCAGGTAATCCCAATATATAAAAGTCAGATTCAGGCAAAGTTCCTGCAGCAATGCAGCAAGGAAGGCAGGAGGCTTCCTCCAGTAAGAATGTGTCGGCATTGTATCCGGCATTTATAAGGCTTTCTGCAGCAGCGCAGCTTCTTAAATCGCCGCCTATTACCGTGAATTTTTTATTTTTCATAAAAAGCACCTCCAGTGGCTTTCGGATACTATATATTATGAAAAAAAACCTATTTAGTGAAAAAAATAGTTGACTTAATTAACTTAAAAGAATATAATTAAAAAAATACCCAAACTGAAAGGAGTTTTATTATGGCATACTACTTTGAAGAGCCATCAAGAACCTTTAGTGAATATCTTTTAGTACCAGGTTACTCGTCGAAGCAATGCCTTCCCGCCAATGTTAGTCTTAAAACACCTTTGGTTAAATTTAAGAAAGGCGAGGAGCCGAAAATCAGTATTAATATACCTATGGTGTCCGCTATCATGCAGTCAGTTTCCAATGATACTTTGGCTATTGCACTTGCAAAAGAAGGGGGCATTTCGTTTATCTATGGGTCCCAGAGTGTAGAAGATGAGGCAGCTATGGTTCGTAAGGTTAAAAACCATAAGGCCGGTTTTGTTACAAGTGATTCCAATATAAAACCGGATCAAACCATGGCGGACGTTGTTGAATTAAAAGAAAAAACAGGGCACTCTACAGTAGCTGTAACACATGACGGTACTGCTACCGGCAAGCTCATGGGAATAGTTACCAGCCGTGACTATAGGATTTCAAGGATGGACCCAAATACAAAAGTCAGGGATTTTATGACTCCTTTTGAATCGTTGGTATATGCCTATGACGGTGTAAGCTTAAAAGAAGCCAATGATATCATATGGGATCACAAAGTAAATTCTCTGCCTATTATAGATAAAGATGGAAACTTAGTTTGCATGGTGTTCAGGAAAGACTATGATTTCCACAAGGCTAATCCTTTAGAACTTCTAGACGATCATAAAAGGTTAATGGTTGGAGCAGGTATTAATACCAGAGACTTTGAGGAGCGTGTGCCGGCATTAGTAGAAGCCGGAGCTGATGTACTTTGTATAGATTCCTCAGAAGGATTTTCTGAATGGCAAAAGGAAACAATTGATTTTATAAGAGCAAAATATGGCGATGAAGTTAAAGTCGGAGCAGGAAATGTAATTGACCGTGAGGGCTTTTTGTATCTTGCAAAGTCCGGTGCTGACTTTGTAAAGGTAGGTATCGGCGGCGGCTCTATTTGTATTACCAGAGAGCAAAAGGGAATAGGACGCGGACAGGCGTCTTCCGTTATTGAAGTTGCTAATGCAAGAAATGAATATTATGAAAAGACGGGTATTTATGTACCTATATGTTCTGACGGCGGCGTTGTACTTGATTATCATATTACGTTAGCACTTGCAATGGGTGCAGACTTTACCATGATGGGCAGGTACTTTTCACGCTTTGATGAGAGCCCGACTCATAAAATCAGTATTGGCGGAACATATGTTAAAGAGTACTGGGGCGAAGGTTCCAACAGAGCTAGAAACTGGCAGCGTTACGATTTGGGCGGTGATAAGAAATTATCCTTTGAAGAAGGCGTTGATTCTTATGTACCTTATGCCGGCCGCTTAAAGGATAATGTTAGGAAGACTTTGTCAAAGGTGCGTTCCACTATGTGCAATTGCGGAGCTCTTGATATACCTGAATTGCAGAAGGATGCTAAGTTGACTTTAGTATCGGCAACAAGTATTGTTGAGGGCGGAGCCCATGACGTAACCCTAAAAGAAGCAGGCATTTCATCAATATGAAAATAAGGTCTATATTTCATTAATAGTTGAATTTTGATAAAGTGACTAAACGATCTTTATTTTCTGCTTTTCAAATTAAGAAATTGAAAATTTAATATTTCAAAAAAAAACATTCCCGTAATTGAAGCGAGTTGTAAGATAAGAGTAGACAGTGTCTATTTTTAGTAGAAAGTTCGCCTCAATTTATGAAAGGGAGTGTTTTTTTATTTTTGGGATATAATAGTTTGAAAAGGAGGAATAATTATGAGTTCAATTTGGGAAATTTCAACAAATTTACCAGAGCAAAAATCTTTGACAAAAGATATTGAAGCAGATGTCGCAGTCATAGGAGGAGGCCTTGCAGGCCTTTTAACAGCTTACAAGCTTAAAAAACGCGGAATAAATGCTGTAGTATTAGAGGCTGAAAAGGTTGCTTGTGGACAGACAAAAAATACAACAGCTAAAATCACATCTCAGCATGGATTAATTTATAAAAGTATTATCGATAATGTTTCTCTTAAAGATGCAATACAGTATGCAAGAGCAAATCAAGATGCTATTAAATGCTACAAGGAGATCATTGAAGAAAATAATATCGATTGCGAATTTGAAGAAAAAAATGCATATCTTTATGCTTCGGTGGATGAAGCACCACTAAAAAAAGAATTAGAAGCAGCAAAAGAGTGTGGGATTGAAGCATACCTTACAAGAGATACCGGACTTCCTTTTAAAGTATTGAATGCTTTGTGTTATCCTAACCAGGCGCAATTTAATCCGCTGAAATTTATTCTTGGAATTTTGCCGGAGCTAGATGTTTACGAACATACTATGGTAACAGACATAGAAGAAGATAAAGTTATAACAAAAAACGGCATGGTCACCGCAAAGTGGATAGTGGTTGCAACACACTACCCCTTTATTAACACACCCGGATATTATTTTATGAGGATGCATCAGGAGCGCTCTTATGCAATTGCCCTGGAAAAAGCAGCGGATGTAAATGGAATGTACATTGGTATAGATGGTCAAATGCTATCATTTAGAAATTACCAAAATTATTTAATTTTGGGCGGAGGTGGCCACAGAGCAGGTGAAAATTCTGCCGGAGGACAATATGATTTATTAAAAAATGAAGCGATAAAATATTATCCTGATAGTAAAGTAATGACCCAATGGTCTGCTCAGGACTGTATGACCCTTGACAGTATTCCGTATATAGGAAGATACAGTGATCAAACTCCAAACATGTTAGTGGCAACCGGTTTCAAAAAATGGGGAATGACAACTTCAATGGTATCGGCAAATATATTGTCAGATATGATAACGGAAAAAGAAAATAAGTATGCAGAGGTATTTTCGCCCGACCGATTCAATTTTTCAGCCTCAGCAAAAAGCCTTATGGACGAAGGACTTCATGCAACTAAGGGCCTTGCAAAAAGCATCTTTTCAATACCGGATACAATAGCGGCAGATCTTCCTAATTCCCATGGAGGTGTTGTAAAATACGAAGGTGAAAAAGTAGGCGTTTATAAAGATGAAAATGGGAAGATTTTTATTATAGAACCAAAGTGCAGCCATTTGGGATGTTTATTATCTTGGAATCCCGACGAAAAAAGCTGGGATTGTCCGTGCCATGGCTCAAGATTTGATTATAAAGGTAACCTTATTGATAACCCGGCTATGAAAGATTTAAACGGGTAAATATTTCATGGGTAATATAAGCGGTTAATACAAATACTTTAGGTGGCTGGTTTTGATTTAAAAATTATTTTTATCATAAGAAAGCAGCTCATCTGGCGCCAAGCAATGGCGGGCGACAAAAGATGCAAAAATAATGCGTCAGGGGCCTAAAGTGTGTTCGGTTCTCTTATGCTTAAGGAAAATTGTGACCGGCCAAACAAAAATTTCATAGGTTATTAATTTGAAAGTGACAGATAATAGCTTTGGCAGGGTGTAGAAGTGGTATTTAAAAACGCACATCTTGTGCGAATTTAGCCCTGTAAGGACAGAGAAAGCCTCTGTCCGGTCTACATAGTAAAATTCGGCCGGACAGAGGACAAATTAAGGAGAAATATTATGAAGAAAAATAAACCGGTAAATAAAATCAGTAATGAATCTCTGGAAAATAACAAAAAAGATGCCGGAAATAATCAGTGGACAAGCAACAATTCAAAGTATTACGATGATAAGAGAGAACGCAAGGACGGGCCCGGCGGAGAAAATGGGAAGTAAAAAATTTTAAAGCCGGAAATGCAAGACACCAAAAAAATTACTCTTAAATGCCTGACAAAAGCGCATGGAAATTGCAGATTTAATGGAGGCAGCATGGACAATAAATATGACATTATTATAATAGGAGCCGGACCTGCCGGACTTACTGCGGCCATATATGCTTTACGTATGGGAAAGTCAGTTGCAGTTTTAGAGTCAGGATCAGAAGGCGGGCAAATCACATCCTCACCTAAAGTAGAAAATTATCCTGGGATACCTCAAATTGGAGGATTTGAACTATCTGAGCAAATGATAAATCAGGTACATTCCTTAGGAGGAGAAATTATCCACGAAGGGGCCGGGAAAATTGATATTAAAGAGAAAAAAGTAATATCGAGCCAGAACAACTATTATTACAAAGCTTTGATTGTGGCAACGGGTAGCCGCCACAAAAAGCTTGGAGTTGACGGTGAGGAGCGTCTAACCGGTATGGGAGTAGGTTACTGCGCTATTTGTGACGGAAACTTTTATGCCGACAAGGATGTAGCTGTAGTTGGCGGCGGAAATACAGCACTGACGGAAGCCTTGTATTTATCAGATATATGTGATACGGTTTATCTCATTCACAGACGTAATGAATTCAGGGCAGAATCAAAGCTTGTACAAGAAATTGAAACTAAAGATAATATTGTGCTTCTTATGAATGCAGTTGTTGATAAAATAAACGGCTTGGATTATGTGGAGAGTATTACCGTTAAAAATTCAGAAACAGGAAAAACTATAGATATAAATGTATCAGGTATTTTTATATCAGTTGGCAGAACCCTTAACAATGAAATTTACGAAGGTGTGCTGATAGCAGATCAAGGATATATAGTAGCCGGCGAGGATTGCAAAACAAGTGTAGAAGGAATTTATGCCGCAGGAGATTGCCGCAAAAAGCCGGTGTATCAAATAACGACCGCGACAGCCGATGGAAGCATAGCGGCAATAATGGCTTTTGAGTATTTAAATAACATTAAAAAATAAAAAGCAGGCATAACCTGCTTTTTTTATGATTGTATAAGGCCCATGATACTGTTTTTATCAGATGCACCGGCTGCACGATTAACAATATCGCGACCATTAAAGACCACAAAAGTGGGAATACTCATTACCTGAAATCTGCTGGCAATGCCCGGCTCGTCATCCACATTAATCTTACAGACTTTTATATGGCCTTCCTTTGCGATTTCATTTACTACAGGGTCCATTGCGCGGCAATGTCCGCACCAGGGAGCCCAGAAGTCAACTAAAACTTTACCGGATTCATTAAGCACTTCTTTTTCAAAGGTGTCGCTTGTTACTTCTTTAATGTCCATTATAATGCTCCTTTCCGGTCTATATTAACCATTATTTTTAGGTTTTATGCATTTTGGAAAACCCTTCTGTCATATAAAATAGCGGGAGGGATTATATGTTTGAATTTTTAAGATTTATTGCCGAACAAATATTTATGCTTTCGCATATTTCAAGCGGCAGTTTTCCTAAGCCACTGGCAGAAAAACAGGAAGCAGAACTCATAGAAAAATTTGAAAAGGGGGATATAGAAGCAAAAAATCAGCTTATTGAACATAACTTAAGACTGGTAGCTCATATCGTTAAAAAATATGCTGTTACCCCGGCTGAAAACGATGACCTTCTTTCAATTGGTACTATAGGATTAATAAAGGGAATAAGCACCTTTACCACCGAAAAAAATACAAAGCTGTCTACATATGTGGCAAGATGTATACACAATGAAATTCTTATGGTTATGAGAGCTAGAAAACACGGCATTTCTGAAATTTCCCTACAGGAAGCAATAGGCTGTGATAAGGAGGGAAACGAGGTTACACTCATGGACATAATTCCTTCAGATGAAGATGAAATTGCATTAAGCTACGAAAATAGAATACAAGTCAAAAAAATGTTTGATTCTATTAAAACAGTACTTACTAAAAGAGAAAGAACCATACTTGAGCTTAGGTATGGATTTAATGATGGTGTTGAGCTTACTCAGCGTGAAATAGCAAAAATGCTGGGTATTTCAAGAAGCTATGTATCAAGAATAGAAAAAAAGGCGGTAGGTAAAATTAAAGCAAATATGTCATTAGATAAATAACCCTTTCTAGAAAATGCAAAATATGTAATATTGCAGAAGTAACCGGCATACTAATTGCATAGAAATCTAAAATAAAAGAATTAAAAACGGGGCAAATGGAATAATAAAGATACTTAGGCATAAGGGATTCGAACTCTATATGCCCTGCCCTTGTTAAATTTCCGTCCTTCTTATCTTGTGGATTTTGCAAGGCGTCAGGTGCTGCGATTCTTACGCACTGAAAAGACAAAAATTTTCCTAAGGGCGCACGTCGTAGAGTTTTTAAAGAGTAAATTTTTCGTAAGAAAAGGCAAAAGCACAGTGAATACGTATGTATTCACGAGCATTTTAACGCATTACTTTCGGGAAGTTTGCCTTTTAAAACCATATAGGGTTCGGCTCCCTTATGCTTAGCCTTGTAAAATACAAAGCATTATTTGTGGGGATAATATGATAAAAATATGCTTGATTTTTTTACCGGTATGGAATATACTACTACTATAAAAAAATTGACATAAGTTCATAATAAACAGAAAGGGTTGGATGATAATGGAATTTGAAAAGATCAGAGACATTATAGTAGAGCAGTTCGGAGTTGATGAAGATTCTGTAGCATTGGATACTGCATTCAAGGATTTAGGTGATTCTATGGACCTTATCGAATTGATTATGAGTCTGGAAGAAGAATTTGACCTTGAAATTGCGGACGAAGATGTTGATGAAATAAAGACAGTAAACGATGCGGTGGAATATATTAAATCTAATTCATAAGCTGGCAAAATAAAGCCTGGCCGTAATTTAATAATATATTTTGTTATTTTATCCCGGTCAAAAAGCTTTTTGACCGGGATATTTTTTTGGAATAACTAAAGGCCTGTATATTTAATAATAGGAATAAAGTATATACTATTATTTACAGGCAACTATAGCCTTAAGCAAAAATATGGTTTAGGGCGGAATTATATAGGGGTGATGCCATGGACGGTTTTTATAAAGCCATAGGCTATGTTTTTAAAAACGAGAAACTTGCAAAAGAAGCACTTACACATAGTTCATATGCAAACGAGCAGGTGGTAAAAAGCTATGAACGTCTTGAATTTTTAGGGGATTCGGTTTTAAGTACAGTAATCAGTGAATATTTGTTTATAAAGTTTCCTAAGCTTACAGAAGGTGAACTGACAAAGCTTAGGGCATCTATTGTGTGTGAAAGAAGCCTTTCGGAAGTGGCAATTTCTCTTGGAATCGGTGAGTTTATCTATTTTAACAAGGGTGAAGAAGCTTCCGGAGGCAGAACAAGAATTTCTATTCTTGCAGATATAGTAGAGGCAATTATTGCCGGTATATTCATTGATTCCGGTATTGAAGAGTCGAAAAAGTGGGTTTTAAAAAATCTTGAAAGCGTGCTTGCTAAGGCAGAGGAAGGTAAAGCATTTCAAGATTATAAAACCGAGCTGCAGGAATATGTTCAGGGGAAAGGCATTGATGATTTAACTTATGTGATGACCGGGGAGGAAGGTCCTGCGCACAGAAGGCTATTTAGGTATCAGGTGAAAGTTAGTGATAAAGTGCTTGGGGAAGGCTTCGGTACCACTAAAAAAGAGGCAGAGCAGATGGCAGCGAAAGCCGCTCTGGGTCAATGTGAGTAAGGCTAATATACCTATTTTTATAGCACACAGGGGGTGTCAAAATAACTGTGTGTTTTGTAACCAGAAGCGCATAACGGGTACTATTGATGATGTGACCCCTGAAAAGGCCAGACAGTTAATCCTTGAAGGCTTATCTTATATGAACAGAGATACCTTGGAAATTGCTTTTTTTGGGGGAAGCTTTACCGGCATACCGATAGACAGTCAGACAGCGCTTCTTTCGGCGGCAAAAGAATTTGTTGATAATAATCATGTGACAGGCATACGTATTTCCACGCGGCCTGACTACATAAGTGATGAAATATTAGATAACCTAAAAAGGTATAGCGTAACTTCCATCGAATTAGGCGCTCAATCAATGGATGATTCAGTATTGGCTTTATCAAAACGCGGACATTCTTCAATTCATGTAGTAAATGCATCGGAAATGATAAAATCGTATGGATTTGAACTGGGGCTTCAGATGATGACGGGGCTTCCCGGGTCAAGTGATGAAAAAGATTTGTATACTTGTAATGAATTTATAAAATTAAGGCCGAAAACAGTGAGAATTTATCCCACTTTGGTATTGAAAGACACATACTTAAATGAAATGTATGAAAACGGAGAGTATATTCCGGAGGACATTGAATCGGCAGTGATGCTTAGTGCCAAACTGTATGATAAATTTGACCGGGAGAATATTGATATCATAAGAGTGGGCCTTCAGCCTTCAAAAAGCCTGGAAGAATCCTTTGTGGCAGGGCCATATCATCCTTCATTTGGAGAAATGGCTCAAAGCAGAGTGATCTATAACAGGATCTTAGAAAAGATAAATAACTATAATCTTAAAGAACCTATCATTACCTCCGAAAAACGTTTCATGAGCAAGCTAATCGGTCAAAAACGAGAGAACATGCTTAGATTTGAGAGAGAACTGGGCTATGTCCCTAAAATTATTGAAGGCGGTTGTGGCATTCATTTAGACGAATATATCATCTGGAAATAAAAAAGACTGCCGGGAAAACTGCCCGAAGGAAAAATAGTTAAGCATAAGGAAGTTAGACTCCCTTATGCTTTTAACAAAAAAGGCGCTTTGATTAGGTATAAAAACCTTTTCAAGGCGCATTTTATATTTTAAAGTGATTTTTACTTGTACACTATTACAAATTCATTTTGCAAATAGCACCTTTTATATTATGGGTACAATGTAACCAAGGTAAGTAAGTAAAAATATCCACAGGAACAACGTGAGAATTGCCAGGCTTGTTCCAAACACAACCAGCTGTCCCGCAAGCTCATAGTCACACCCCATTTGATGCGCCATGGTATATGAAGATACAGCAGTCGGGGAAGCAAACAGCGATAGCAAAATCGCAAGTTCTCTGTTCCTGAATCCTAATAAAATTGCAATCGTTAAAAAAACGGCAGGAACAATTACAAGCTTGCCAAGGATGCCCCAAATTATTGGTGTAATATTGCCCCGTATGCTTTTGAAATTAAGCGAGGCACCTAAGGCGATTAAAGCAAGAGGTGTCGCAATTTGAGCAATTTCGCTGATGGTATTATCCAGTAATGAGGGAAGCTTGATTGAACTTAAAAGCAATAAAAAACCAAGCGAGGAACCTATGATAAGAGGATTGGTTACGATTCCTTTTAATATTTTTTTATAGCTAGGGCTGCCGCTTCGAAAGACCTCCAGCGCTACAACAGCAAGGACATTGAAAATAGGCACTATAATTGCTATAAGGATTGATGCGGCTCCGTCTATGCTTCCGTCAGCATAAAGATTCTGTGCAAGGGGCAGGCCTAATATTAAAAAATTGCTTCTGAATATACCTTGTATTAATACACCACGACGACAAGGTTCTTTCACAATTAAAGGTATGATTATAAATAAAATAATAAAGCTTAAAATTACCGATCCCGCAGCATAAGAAATAAGCTTTGCATCAAATATATCGTTAATTTTAGAGTGGTATACGTTTATGCAAACCGATGTAGGAAGAAATATTTTAAATACCGAACTATTAAGCTTATTTACTGTGTTTTCATCAAATATTTTTGTTTGTCTTAACAAAAAGCCTAAAGCCAGAAGTACAAATAAGGGAAATACTATGGAAAAGGATAGAAATAGACTGGTCAACAAAAACACTTCCTTTGTTTCTTATCATAGCATATAATTTTTACTTATGCAATTTATTATTGAAAGAAACTGGTCTAAGTGTTATAATAAATATTATTGTGAAGTATGGAGGATCGATATGTGGAGAAGAGTGAAAGCAATACTACTTTTAATAGCCTTTTTAATAACTCTTGCGTACCTGACAATTATTGGATTGCCTGAATATCGGGACTTGAAAAAACAAAATAATGATAATGCGAAAACTGGTGTATCTAAAGTAAGCGATATGGAGTCAAAAGCTAAAGATGTACTCAATGATATGACTTTGGAAGAAAAAGTTTATCAAATGTTTATGGTTACACCTGAAGCTGTTACAGGGCTCGGACAAGTTACCCAGGCAGGTGATACTACAAAAGAAGCTCTTAATAACTATCCTGTGGGGGGGATTATTTATTTTGCCCAAAACTTTATTTCACCGGATCAGACTTCTTTGATGATAAAAAATACTCAAAAGTTTTCTAAAATTCCTCTTTTTATAGGAGTAGATGAAGAGGGCGGAAAGGTTGCCCGTCTCGGTAATAACGATAAAATGGGCGTAACCAAATATCCGCCTATGGCCCAGGTAGGTAAAACCGGAGATGAAAATAAGGCGTATGACGTGGGAAAAACTCTGGGAAAGGAGCTATCGGATCTTGGATTTAACTTGGATTTTGCACCGGTTTCCGATATAGTAACAAATCCGGAAAATAAAGTCATTGGGGATCGTGCATTTTCTACCGATGCAAAGATGGACGCAAAAATGGTTTCGGCAGTTGTCAAAGGACTACAGGAAAATAAAGTATCTGCGTGTCTTAAACATTTCCCGGGGCATGGCAGCACCTCTGCTGATACACACAATGGCTATGCCCAGACAACTCGCACGGAAGATGAACTGAAAGCTTTGGAGTTTATTCCTTTTGAAGCAGGAATAAAAGAAGGTTCGGATTTTGTTATGGTTTCTCATATAAGCGCTGTTAATATTGATTCATCAGGCGCTCCGGCAACCCTTTCTGAAAAAATTGTCGGGGGCCTACTTCGTGGGAATTTGGGCTTTAACGGAATCATAATTACTGATGCTATGAACATGGGCGCTATTGTTAAAAACTATTCACCGGAAGAAGCGGCAGCTTTATCTGTCTTGGCGGGATGTGATATTATCCTGATGCCGGAAGATTTAAAAAGAGCAGCAGACGGCGTAATACAGGCAATTAACAGTGGAAAAATTACAGAGGCTAGGATTAATGAAAGCGTATTAAGAATTCTGACTTTAAAAGCCCAAAAAGGCATGTTAGACAAATAAAACTCTAAAAGCTTTATAATAAAAATTTGCTAATAGGGAAGTTTGAAATGGTGGTTTGTAAATGGCTGATTTCCTGAAGATATAATCTTATAGGGTATTTTTAAACCTACAGATGAGTACAAGGGAAAATTCCCGACAATTGATAAGTGTGACTATTGGGAGACAGCCCAGTAGGAGATTAGTTGACTATCTGAACTTGCTCCGGAGAAGTCTATTTTATAAAAGGTAAATATTTGAAAATATTGGGCTAAACTATTGACAAATGAAATGACTTATGGTAATATCATTTCAGCACACAGCGTGCTGAAACTTCTGTATTTGGTTTGAAAAGGGTGTTTTTTGTGGCATATTCAAAAGGAACAAAGCTTGAAGATGAAATTTCAGAAGAAATTATTGCGGTTGCTACCCAAATAGCATACACGGATGGCGTCGGGCATATAAGTGTTAAAAGGATACTTTCTGAGCTTGGAGTTACCAACAGGGTATTTTATAACCGTTTCAGGAACTTAGACGATGTGCTTGTAGTTGTGTATGACAGGATAATGAACCAAATGCGTGAGTGTATTTCGCAAGGCTATGACGAGAGCAAGGATTATTTTGAATACTTGATAGATCTGGCCGTTACGGTTTTGCGTAAAACCTATGAGGATAAATTGCATTTCAGTCATTATATGTTTGAATACGACTCATACAAGGACAGCAACAGAAATTGGTGGATTGACCATATGATACCGATTTTTGACTATGGCATTGAAAAAGGTTTATTAAGGAAAATGGACACGAGGCTACTCGGTTATTCCATCTGGTGCTTTTTGAGAGGCTTTAATGCAGACGCTGTGGGCGGAGGACTGACTTTTGAAGAGGCCTTAGATTCATTTAAGCTCGGTATTAATTGCTTTTTAGAAGGTATGAAAAAAAGATAACAGAGGGTATAAATGAAAAGAGAGAGAAATCTCTTCTTTTTCTGTAGAGCACATGGCGTGCTGAGGATGCGCATAGGTTTATTTATATTTGAAACACATCCACATAATGTGGCTTGGTGCTGATAAGTGGGTGGGGCAGCTGTGTTTCTGACAAATGCAGCTTTACTTTAAATCCTGCCTCTAATAAAACCTGATGCAAAAATCAGTAGGGAAGTAAAGCGTGAGCGGAGCAGTTAAACTTAATTTGAATTATGACTATATTTACAGGGCAAATTCCTGTAAAAAAATATTGAGCACGAGGTGTGCTAAAGGTAGATAGAGTTCAGCCGACTTTTTATTTTGTTTAAGTATGTTCTATAAGGTATACTGTTAAAAGCGGGGATAAGATTTAAATAAAACATTTTATCTTACGGGTAAAGAGAGTTATATAAGAAAGTTTAATTAAAATCTACATGGTTTTATATTTACAGGGAGTTACCCTGTAAAAAAATATTGAGCACGAGGTGTGCTAAGAAGTGGTCAGTTTATTTGCTGATATTTACAGGAAATTCGTTCTTTGAAAAATGTAAGTATGATAAACATTTGGAAGGTTAAAATTAAATCTATATATTGTTGTAATTTACAGTATTGCTGTAAAAAATGAGAGCACTAAATGTGCTAAAAATAGCCAAGGAGTGTATTATGAGTTTTAAAATTATAGGTACAGGAAGCTATGTACCGGAGCACATTGTGACAAATGACGACTTAGCTTCAATTGTTGATACTTCTGACGAATGGATCACTCAGAGAGTCGGCGTTCATGAAAGAAGAGTGTCCGTAAATGAAACGGCAGCAGATTTAGCTTATAAAGCAGCGTTAAATGCACTTTCGGAAAGCGGCGTTAAACCTACAGAACTGGACCTTATTATTGCAGCTTCAATATCAGGAGAAACATTATGTCCCACAGTTGCAGGATTCGTTCAGAGCAAGCTTGGAGCAACCTGTCCTGCATTTGACATTAACTCAGCTTGCAGCGGATTTTTGTTTGCACTGGATGTAGCAGCAGGCTTTTATGCTCGGGGAAATGTTAAAAAAGCGCTTATAATAGGAGCTGAAAGACTTTCAAAAATTATCGACTGGAAGGACAGAAGTACCTGCGTAATATTCGGTGATGGTGCGGGAGCTGTTGTAACTGATGCGGGTGATAACTATTTATCATCTAAGATTTGTACAAAAGGCGGCAGCGATGTTATTGAGATTCCAAGCTTTAGCGGTTCGTCACCATTTTATGAAAGTCCCGGTAAGAGCCCTTATATCTTTATGCAAGGGCAGGAAACATTTAAGTTTGCGGTTAATGCAATGACTGAAGACGTTAAAGAAGTTGTAAGCAAGGCAAATTTGAGCCTTGACGATATAAAATACTTTATTCCACATCAGGCAAACATCAGGATTATTCAGTTTGCAAGTAAAAAATTAGGTATTCCCATAGATAAGTTTGTTGTAAATATAGAAAAATACGGCAACACATCTGCTGCAAGCGTTCCGATGGCGCTTGATCAGATAAATAAATCCGGCAATTTAAACAGAGGCGATTTATTGGCTTTATCAGCTTTCGGGGGCGGCCTTTCAAGTGCTGCT
The DNA here is from genome assembly GCA_030705805.1 of Bacillota bacterium. Classification (GTDB taxonomy): domain Bacteria; phylum Bacillota; class Clostridia; order CAKSNL01; family HGM11501; genus JAUZPY01. Next base: position 15,249 of record JAUZPY010000006.1, read on the forward strand.
TCCATAATAAGATGGTAGCCTATAATATAAATTAAAAATTTTGGAGGAAGCAACAATGATATTAGAAAAAGTAAAAAAATTATTAGCAGAACACCTTGATATGGATGAATCGGAAATTACCGAAGAAACTACCTTTGAAGATTTGGGTATTGATTCACTGGATACCGTTGAAATTCTTATGGAACTGGAAGAAGAGTTCGGTATTGAATTCAAAATGGATGAAGGTAAAAAATCTGTAGGAGATCTTGTAAAGTATATAAGTTCAAAAAAGGAGTAATAAAAATGATCAGCACACCAATTTGCGATATGCTTGGTATTAAATATCCGATTTTTCAGGGCGGAATGGCGCATATTGCCGATGGCAAATTAGCGGCAGCCGTTTCTAATGCCGGAGGAATTGGTATAATATCAGCAATGAATTGTGACAGTAAATATCTTAAGGAACAAATAAATATTGCAAAAAGCTTAACGGATAAGCCTTTTGGTGTAAATGTAATGCTTATGAGCCCATATACAGAGGAGGTTGCGGCATTTTTGGCAGAGGAGAAGGTTGCCGTTATAACAACAGGTGCCGGAAATCCTTCAAGGTATATGGATATTTGGAATAGAGCAGGAATAAAGGTTATCCCTGTTGTACCGTCTGTAGCATTGGCAAAGCTTGTTGAAAGAGCAGGAGCCTGCGCAGTTATAGCAGAAGGCGGCGAATCCGGCGGCCATGTAGGAGATTTAACTACAATGGTTCTGGTACCGCAAGTATCGGATGCTGTAAAAATTCCTGTAATTGCAGCCGGAGGTATCGGGGATGGCAGAGGTGTTGCGGCAGCATTTATGCTTGGAGCAGTTGGAGTACAGCTTGGCACGAAATTTTTACTTGCTAAGGAATGCAGCGTTCATCAGAACTATAAAAATAAAGTTTTGAAAGCCACAGACATTTCAACAATTGTAACAGGTAAAAGATTAGGTCATCCTGTAAGGAGTCTTCGCACACCGTTTTCAAGAGAATATTCAAAGTTTGAGTACTCAAATATTTCAGATGAAGACCTTGAAAAGATGGCAGTAGGCGCTTTAAGGCTTGCGGCAAAAGAAGGCGATGAGAAAAAAGGATGTTTCCTTGCAGGTCAGATTGCCGGAATGCTTAATAAAGAACAGACATCAAAAGAAATAGTTGAAGAAATATTTGAGGAAGCAGAGACTATATTGAATGGAGCTAAAGTATGGGTAAAATAGCATTTGTTTTTTCAGGGCAAGGCGCTCAGTACAGCGGAATGGGCAAATCTTTGTATGATATAAGCAGCGCATCAAAGAACCTCTACGATTATGCAGAATCCATAAGGCAAGGTACAATCGAGCAGTCATTTAAAGGTACTGATGAAGAGCTGAAACAGACAAAAAATACGCAGCCATGTTTATACTTAGTAGATTTGTCAGCTGCCCTTGCACTTAAAGAACAGGGCATAAATGCAGATGCAGTAGCAGGCTTTTCGTTAGGAGAAATAGCTGCACTTGCATTTGGCAATGCTTATTCTGCCGAGGATGGTTTTAAAATCGTTGTAAAAAGAGGCCAGTTTATGCAAGAGGCCTCCGGAAAGCATGATACAAAAATGGCAGCGGTTTTAAAGCTTGACAGCGAAACAATTGAAAAAGTCTGCAGTGAATTTGAAGATGTTTACCCTGTTAATTATAATTCGGCAGGCCAGACGGTTGTGGCAGGTAAAAGTGATGAACTTGAGCTTTTCAAGGAAAAAATGAAAGAATACCCTTGCAGGATTATTGATTTGGCTGTCAGCGGAGCATTTCATTCACCTTTTATGAAAGAGGCTTCGGACAAATTTTCTGAAACACTAAAGGAATTTAAGTTAAGTAAGCCCGAAATTCCTGTGTATGCAAATTTGACAGCCCTGCCCTACGGGGAGAATGTTGCAGAGATGCTGACAAAGCAGATTATAAGCCCTGTAAGGTGGCAAAAAACTATTGAAAATATGATAAATGACGGAGTAACAACCTTTATAGAGGTTGGTGCCGGAAAAACATTAAGCGGTCTTATTAAGAAAATTTCAAGCGACGTTAAGGTTTATTCCGTTGAAGATGAAGGGTCGCTTTTGGAAACGGTTAAGGCGGTGAAGGAAAATGCTTAAAGGCAAAACAGCTGTCATAACAGGTGCATCAAGAGGAATCGGCAAAGCAATTGCGCTGAAGTTTGCTACTCAAAAAGCCAACGTTGCAATTATATATTGCGGAAACAAGGAAAAAGCAGATGAAGTGCTGAAAGAAGCATTATCCTTTGGAGTAAATGCCAAGGCTTATAAATGCAATGTAGCCGACTTATCTGAATGCGGTGATACAATAAAACAGATTATTGCTGATTTCGGCGGCATTGACATACTTGTAAACAATGCCGGTATAACGAGAGATAAGCTTATGCTTCAGATGGATGAAAGCGATTTTTCCGACGTTATTGATACAAACCTTAAAGGCGCTTTTAATATGATAAAGTGCTGTTATAAGGAATTTATGAAAAAACGCTATGGTAAGATTATTAATATCAGCTCCGTAGCCGGTCTTTCGGGAAATGCAGGGCAGACTAACTATTCAGCATCAAAGTCAGGCATTATCGGCCTTTCAAAATCCGTAGCCAAAGAGCTTGCGGGCAGGAATGTATGCTGTAATGCTATAGCCCCCGGTTTTGTTGAAACTGATATGACTGAAAAATTTAAAGAACACGAAGAAATTTTAAATACAATTCCCCTGAAAAGAATGGGCAAACCGGAAGAAGTTGCTAATCTTGCAGCCTTTCTTGCGGACGATATATCTGATTACATTACAGGTGAAGTAATCCGCATTGACGGCGGACTTGCAATGTAGGGAGGAGAACTTATGCGAAAAGTAGTAGTAACAGGAATGGGTGTAATTTCACCCATAGGAAATGATGTCCAAACATTTTGGAATAGCCTCATAGAGGGAAAAAACGGTATAGATCAAATTACCCACTTTGATGCAAGCGAATTTAAATGCAAAATTGCAGCCGAAGTAAAGGACTTTGATCCAAGCCTTTATATGGAGAAAAGCGATATAAGAAAAACTGACCTTTTTGTTCAGTATGCTTTAGCTGCAGCTTCCCAAGCTGTATCTGACAGTAAAATTCTCGGAGAAATAGAACCTGAAAACTTTGGAGTTTATTTTGGCTCCGGTATCGGCGGATTTAACACATTCGCACAGGAACAAATCAACTTAACGGAAAAAGGTCCAAGGCGTGTTTCTCCTTTATTCATTCCTAAAATGATTTCAAATATTGCGGCAGGAAACATTGCCATTAATTTTAATGCGCAGGGTCCATGCCTGTCAATTACAACTGCCTGTGCAACAGGAACAAACTGTATCGGTGAGGCATACAGAACCATAAAACACGGTTATGCCGATGCTGTAATTACAGGTGGCTCGGAAGCATCTATAACTCCCCTTGGAGTTGCAGGGTTTGTTAACTGTATGGCACTTACGGATTCCGAAGATAAAGACGCTGCATCTATACCCTTTGACAAACGCAGAAGCGGCTTTGTAATGGGCGAAGGTGCCGGTGCATTGATACTTGAAGAATATGAGCACGCAAAAAAGCGCGGTGCAAAAATATATTGTGAAATAGCAGGATATGGCAGCACTTGTGATGCTTTTCATGTTACAGCACCCCATCCCGAAGCTATCGGAGGTGCAAGAGCAATTGCAGATGCAGTAAAAGAGTCCGGCATGGAAAATGAAGAAAATATCTATATTAACGCTCATGGAACAAGTACCACTTTAAACGATAAGACAGAAACCCTTGCAATTAAAAAAGCACTGGGGGATAAGGCTTATACCGTTGATATAAGTTCCACAAAATCAATGACAGGTCATATGCTTGGAGCGGCAGGTGCCGTTGAGGCAATCGTTTCGATTTTGACATTGAAAAATGGTATAATTCCGCCAACCATTAATCTTAAAGAGCCTGATGAAGAGTGCGATTTAAACTATACACCGTTAGTAAGCAAACAAAAGGAAATTAATCTTGCACTTTCGATTTCCCTTGGATTTGGCGGACATAATGCCTGCATTGCTTTAAAAAAGGAGCAATAATATGGACAGACAGGAAATAATGAAAGTTATTCCTCACAGAGATAATATGCTTTTGCTTGATGAGGCATTGCTTCTTGATGGCATTGCTCACGGTAAGAAGAAAATTACCGGTGAAGAATGGTTTTTAAAGGGTCATTTTCCCGGCAATCCCATTGTTCCCGGAGTAATACTCTGTGAAATTTTGGCACAGACAACTTGTGCCTGTCTTGCCGATTTAGATATAAAAAATAAAAATACCTTTTTTACGAGCCTTGATAAAGTAAGATTCAAAAAAAGCGTATTGCCCGGCGATTTATTTGAAACCGAGTGTGAAATAGTAAAAGTTCATGAACCTTTTTATTTTGCCAAGGGCATAGGAAAAGTAAATGGAGAGGTATGCGTAACAGCTGAATTTTCATTTGCATTAACTGATAAAGCTTAATGGAAGGAGTAACCTTTTAGTATGTTGAAATTAAATAGTATATTTAACCTTCAAAAAGAAAAAAACGTTGAAGTAATGTTATGTAAAAAATGTAATAGTGAATACTCTTCTGATGAGCTTATGGAAAATGACATGATATGCAAAAACTGCGGAACATATTTCAGAATGAATGCAAGGCAAAGAATAAAAAGCATTACAGATGAAGGCAGTTTTGAAGAAATGTTTAATGACTTATCAAGCAGTAATTTTTTATCTTTTCCCAATTATACGGAAAAGCTTGAAGCGGCAAAAAAAACAAGCGGAGAAAGCGAAGCTGTTGTTTGTGGCACGGCGAAAATAAACGGTATGAAAACAGCAATCTTTGTAATGGACTCAACGTTTATGATGGGAAGCATGGGTATTGTTGTGGGTGAAAAAATTACAAGGATATTTGAATATGCAACAGAAGAAAAACTGCCGGTTTTAGGTTTTACAACTTCCGGCGGTGCAAGAATGCAGGAAGGCATATTCTCGCTTATGCAGATGGCAAAGGTAAGCGGAGCTGTAAAAAGACACAGCAATGAAGGCCTTTTGTATATTGCTGTATTAACCGACCCTACAACCGGAGGAGTAACCGCAAGCTTTGCTATGGAAGGTGATATAACAATAGCGGAGCCTAATGCTTTGGTTGGATTTGCAGGGGCAAGGGTAATAGAGCAGACAACGGGACAAAAGTTGCCGGAAGGATTTCAGCGTGCGGAATTTTTGATGAACCATGGGTTTGTAGATATGATTGAGAGCAGGAGAAAGCTAAGATATGTAATTTCTAAAATTCTGCTTATGCATGACTTTAAAAGAAACTGATGGGATGTGATAAAATGAAAGCTTATGAAAGAGTTTTAAACGCCAGAAAAAGCCAGCGTCCTATGGGCGGCTTCTATATAAAAAGATTAGTCAATAATTTTCTAGAGCTTCACGGAGATAAGAGATACGGTGACGATAGTGCCATAGTCGGAGGAATCGGCATGATTAATGACATTCCGGTTACTGTTATTGCCATGGAGCGCGGCGACACAATTGAGGATCGTATCAAAAGAAATTTCGGATGTCCAAGCCCGGAAGGGTACAGAAAAGCCTTGCGCCTTATGAAACAAGCTGAAAAGTTTCATAGACCAATCATTTGCTTTATCGGAAGTTCGGGCGCTCACTGCGGAATTGAAGCTGAAGAGCGCGGGCAAGGAGAAGCAATAGCAGAGAACTTAATGGAAATGATGGCACTAAAGACCCCCATTATATCAGTTGTTGTAGGCGAGGGGGGAAGCGGAGGTGCGCTTGCGCTGGGTGTTGCGGATACTGTTATGATGCTTGAAAATTCCGTTTATTCCGTAATTTCTCCCGAAGGCTGCGCAAGTATTTTGTGGAAGGATGCCGCTAAAGCTGATGAAGCAGCCGAAGCTTTAAAATTAACAGCCGAAGATTTATATAAATTCGGAGTTATTGAAAAAGTAATACCGGAGCGAGAAAAGAATTTTGATGAAATTTGTGACGATTTAAAAACCGAAATATTAAATGAACTTAAAGAGAAAATGGAACTATCCCCGGAAAAGCTACTGGATAACAGATACCAAAGATTCAGAAAAATAGGAGCGTAAATAAAATAAGGACTACTCTTATGAATTTATATATAATAGAGAAAAGATGCACTTCTCCTATAGACGAAGTGCATCTTTTCTCTTTCTCATTTTTGGGAACTTTAAAATACTGCTTACTTTGCTTTTATAATTACTAAAAAAATAAATCTGACATCTTAAAATGTCAGATTTATTTTATATGAAACTGTTACTTTACCTGTGATGCCTTTTTGTAATTTGACAAGTAATATATTACAGCAAGAGCAAGAACAGCTATGCATATAAGTAAATAATATTTAAAGTTTGGATTAGAAAGGTTACCGTATAGAATTACAGCAGAGCCTAAGGTTGCAAAAATAGGACAAACTAAACCCCGGAAAAAGTCGGCCTCTTTCTTAAAGAACATCATAATTACTTTAACATAAAGAACAACATAAAGAACATAAGAAAGGGCTATTGATATATCTGTGACATCCCCGGATCCAAGCAATCCTTTTTTCTGGGTCCAATAGTGAAGGAATCCCCAGATAGCGGTAACAACGAAGGCAAACAAAGCTGAATTGATAGGCATATCAACTTTCTTATTTAATTTAGATAAACTCTTTGAAAATGGCATCATTCCCTGGCGCAGTGAAAGAGAATAGGGCATTCTAAGCAGTCCGAGAACAACACCGTTTACCGTTCCCATAACAGATATAATAACAAATACAGTAAGTATATTTGCAACTATCGGGCTAAATAAACTTGCAGCAACTGTAGTTGGAGCCTTATCTCCAAGAGCCATAACCTGCTGCGGACCTAAATAATGGGTAATACCAAGGAAATATAAAAGATACATTACAAGAACAAATAAAGGACCTGCAATCAGTGCGATTGGCATATTTCTCTTGGAATTTCTGACTTCATGGCATATTGATGTTGATACGATCCAGCCGTCATAGCTGAAAGCTATAGGAGCAATGCCGGCAAGCCATGCTGTACCTGTACCGGCAGCAACAGCTGCAGTATTTGCGTTTTCCAGGCCCTGATTAGCATCACCGAATATAATTCCGCAAACAGCAAGAACAATTAAAGGTATAAGCTTAATAATTGTTGTAGCATCCTGGAAAAAGCCACCAAACTTTGGTGAAAGTGTGTTATAAATAAAGCATATAATTAAAAACGCATAACCGATTAAAAGCTGAGTTTCCAAAGTGTTGCCAAGCTGAGGAAACAATACGCAAGTATATATGCCTACTACCCATGCAACTACTATAGAAAGTGAAGGCATATAAATAAAAGTTAAAAACCAGCCTGCCGCACAAGATGCTGGCTTTCCGACAAATTTTTCCGCATATGTAACCAATCCACCGGGTTCATTTGTCTTAGCTGCCAAAAATGCTATCGTTAGTCCCCCAAATATAACTGCGATAGCACCCAGTATAAATAATAGAACACCAAGTCCAACATTACCGCCAGTAAAACTAAGGACATTGTCTGATTTAAAAAAGATACCTGAACCGATACAGATACCTACAATCATTGTTATGGCTGTAAACAAGCCATACTTTTCTTTTTGCTTTTCCATGTTTTTTTGCATTGCTTACGCAATACTCCTCCTCTCTCATATTAAGGTTAATCTATTATAACATAAATTACTCCGTAATTTACTTTTTAACATAGGAAATAACTTTCCGCGTCGCTCTGCTTGCGATAAAGTTATTATAACATAAATTACTCCATAATTTACTTTTTAAAAATAGGAAATAACTTTCCGCGTCGCTCTGCCTGCGGTAAAGTTATTATAACATAAATTACTCCGTAATTTACTTTTTAACATAGGAAATAACTTTCCGCGTCGCTCTGCCTACGGTAAAGTTATTATAACATAAATTACTCCGTAATTTACTTTTTGGCATAGGAAATAACTTTCCGCGTCGCTCTGCTCGCGGTAAAGTTATTATAACATAAAAATTGCAATATTACAATAAAGATTATTCCAAAACTTTACTAATAGAACAAAAAAAGTAATTTTTTGTCTATTAATTGAATTATTATTTTATTTTTACATTAAATACTATTATATGACAATTTATTTTCTGTAAAACTGAAAAAATGCACTATACAAAATTTGTATAGTGCATTTTTCAAACAACTTTTGATAGTGCTAAGACCAGCACAGATAATATTCCGAAGAATAAAAATCCGGTTAAAAGAATACAGCAATTTTTAATAAAAGTTAATAACTCAGTCTGGCGTTTTACGGCTTCTTCTTGTTTCTTTAAGGAATCTTTTATATTATTAAGCTGTTCGCCTTGACGAAGTATTTCAAAAAACTGTTTAGATAAAAGGTATGCCTGAATTTCAGAATCTTTTAGGCCGGAATCTTTTATACGAAAAAAAGAAGTTGGAATAAGCCCCGGACTACAATCTGATTTTACATCTTCCGGGAGAGACTTGCCATTATGCAAATATTGAGAAAAAGACAAGTTTTCTTCATGGCTGCATGGCTGTTTTTCCAGAAATCCCAGCCGCAATTTATAATCTGTAATTTTTTTCTTAAAGTCTTTTGTGTCTTTACTCATCATATTCCCCCATAAAATTAATGTTTTCTACATTATACCCTAATATGATTGTTTTTTCAAGCATTTTGTTGCTGCAAAAATTAGGTAAAATATAATATATTAATTATCTTTTTTTAAGCTCACTTGGGGAAAAGCCCGTGTGTTGTCTGAAAGCTTTTGAAAAAGCAGATGGGCTGCTATAACCTGTTTCCTCTGCCGCCGCAGATACAGCCATTCCTGATTCCAACATATATATTGCCATGTTAAGCCTAAGGCTTTTTATATAGTTATAAGGAGAAACTCCGGTAATTTTTTTGAATAGCCGAATAAAATAATTAAGCTCTAAGTGAAATTGCTTTGATAAATTTACAACAGAAAGCTCCTCATTATAATGATTTTGAATATATAAAAGGACGTCGGAAATTCTCTTGTCCTTTATTCTGGGCAAAGAAATTTCTTCATCTATAAGCTTTAAAAGACCATATAAATAAAGCTTTGCAAGCTCAGTATAATCATTGCTTTCTCCATTATTAATCAGAGTAAAAGGGTGGCTTTTTATATATTCGGAAAATGCTAAAGCAGCTGCTTTTACAGTTGGATATTTTTCGGCATTGATGGAAGCCGGACCAAAAAAATCAAAAGGCGGCCACAAAGAAAAATCTACGTAGCTATGATCGAGTGGGTTTGACATATCCTGCCTTGGCGAAAAACTGAAATTTTCCGGAAAAATATATACATAGCCGGGAATAAGCTTTAAATCTGTTCCGTTTTCAAGTTTCACATAAGCGGTGCCGGAATGTATATAGTAAAGGCGGTTTACTCTCAAGGATTTGTTGATATCCCAATGTTCTCCCGGTATTGATCTTCCGTAAACATAAAATTTAAATGTATCATTCATTTTATCACCTCAAAAGCTTATTTAAGACAAGTTTTAGTTTATTTGGGAAATTGACTTGATTCCTTTTTATGATACTATAATTATAGCATATATTTTAATTATAACATATACTTTTTTGTAAAAAAAGTAATTATTGGAGGTTTATTATGGCAACGCTTGAGGGAAATAAAAAATGGTTTAAAGAAGCAAAGTTTGGCATGATGATTCATTGGGGCTTATATGCACTGCCTGCCGGTGAATGGAAGGGCAAGAGAATGGACTATATAGGAGAATGGTTACAGTCCAAATACCGTATACCGATAAATGAATACAGCAAACTTGCAGATGGTTTTAATCCCATTTTTTTTGATGCTGAAGAATGGGTTAAGCTTGCCAAGGATGCAGGAATGAAATACATAGTGGCAACCAGCAAGCATCACGACGGCTTTGCTATGTACCATTCTGAAGTTGACAAGTATAACGTTTATGATGCAACTTCCTGGAAAAGGGACTTTATAGAGGAACTTTCAGAGGCCTGCAAGCGGCATGATATGAAAATGGGCATTTATTATTCCCAAGCCCTTGACTGGCATGACCCTGATGGAGGGGGATATGGGGCAAGTAAACTAAATTATGACATGAGCTGGACTAATGACTGGGATTTTCAGAATGTGGAAGAAAAAAATTATACTCGCTGTTTTGAAAGGAAAATAAAACCCCAACTGAAAGAAATATTGACAAAGTATGGAGAGCTGTGTCTTATATGGTTTGATACCCCGCACACTATTTCACCTTCTCAGAGCTTGGAACTCTACGATATGGTGAGAAAGTATCAGCCCGGATGTTTGGTTAATTCAAGAATAGGCAATGGAATCGGAGATTATAAAAGTATGGGTGACAACCAGATAGCCAGGGAGAGTTTCATTGAAGAACTGGCTGAAACTCCGGCTACCTTAAATGATACTTGGGGATACAAGTCTTTTGATAACAATTGGAAGGAGGCAGAAAAGATAGCAGAGATAAAAAAGTATTTAAATGAACGGGGAGTAAATTATCTTCTTAACGTAGGGCCTGACTATCTGGGACGAATACCTGCACCCAGCTGCGATATTTTAAGAGAAGTAGGAAATATAACAAAATAAATATTAGGTACAGCAATTTTGCTGTACCTTTAATATTGACATAAGAATGAAGAAAGGTTATAATTTTAATTAAGCCGATTATGTTTTCCTCTTATAAAGCAATTGTAAAAATAAATAGTATCTTTGCAAAGTGTTGACAAAAATTTTTTATTGGTATATAATTATATCATATAAATATATTTTTAGTGCAGAGAAGATAGTCGCACAGCAGAGGAATTTCCTATTGCGTGCGATTTTTTATTTTACTTAATTGCTATTAGGAGGTGTTTTTAATGGGCATAATGGATATTTTAATTGCAGCAATGAAACTGGTTTTAGCTGTAGTATTAAGCGGTTTAATCGGATTGGAAAGAGAACATAAGCATCGTCCGGCAGGTTTTAAAACTCATATTCTCGTTTGCGTCGGAGCAACCTTAACTATGATGATATCGCTTTATATGCGAGAAAAAGGAATTGAAACGGACGGTTCAAGACTGGGAGCACAAGTTATTTCCGGTATTGGCTTTTTGGGAGCCGGTACAATAATAAGGGAAGGCGCTAATGTTAGGGGGCTTACTACCGCAGCAACATTATGGGCAGTTGCCTGCATTGGTCTTGCGGTGGGTATTGGATATTACATAGGAGCAATATTTGCTTCACTTATAATTTTTGCCGTTTTAAAGATTTTGGGAATTATCGGAAGCAAGTTAAATGAACAATCTGCGAATTTAATTATTCATATTACAGCTAAAAACAGCCCTGAAATCATTGGGCAAATATGCCGCGTCCTAGGCAAGTTCAAAGCAACGGTTAAAAATATGGAGTTTATATCCGATGAGGAGACGGAAGAGGATAAGGTCATGTTGTGCTTTACCTTAATTCTGATCCATAGGACTCCGCACACAGAAATATTTTCCGCCATATCAGCAATAGATGGCGTATATAAAGTAGAGGAATAATATGAATATAGGATTTATTCATCACAATATAGAAGGATTTTGTTACCTTACCGCGCCAAGCCTTGACGAATGTGGAGTGCGTCATTGCTTCACTACCAGGTTAGGAGGGGTATCTAAGGCTCATTTGTCAGAGCTGAACCTTGGTTTTGGCAGAGGTGACGATGAATTTGCACTTAAGGAAAATTATCGCCGCGTGTTTGATTGTTTAGGCTTTACAGGAGAAAATTTGTCTACTACTATGCAAATACATAAAACTAATGTAGCCTACGTTGAAAAGCCGATATTAAGATCTGAGAATTGTGATGCCCTTATCACAGACAAACCGAAGATTCCACTGATGAGTTACTGTGCTGATTGCGTACCGATTCTTATTTACGACCGCAGAAAAAACTGTGCGGCAACGTGTCATAGCGGCTGGAGGGGAACTGCTTCAAAAATTGCATTAGTTACAGTCCAAAGAATGAAATCGTTATTTGGAAGTGATCCGGAGGATCTTTTGTGCGCAATTGGCCCATCTATAGGGAAGTGCTGCTTTGAGGTTATGGATGATGTTGTGGATATATTTAAAGAATCTTTTAACGAATTTTCGCAGGAGCTTATAAAAGAAGATGATGATGGAATTCATTACCGCATAAATTTGCAGAAGGCAGTTGCCTTGGCGCTTTATGAAGCAGGAATACCCGATGAAAATTTGAGTATGGCTGATGAATGTACACTGTGTCATAACGACTTGTATTTTTCGTCAAGAGGCGGGAAAAAGCTTTTTGGAGCAATGGGTGCTTTTATAGAACTGAAAGGATAAAATATGAAAAAATTACTTGTGGTGCTGCTTATACTTTCACTGCTTTTTACAGGCTGCACAAAGAGCAGCAAAAAAGAAACGGAGACTGTGTCTGCGCCGATTCCTGTTTCCGGAGGAACAGTAAATGTCGGAATTAGGCGCCCTGACACTTTTAATCCACTTACAACTCAATATAGCAGCTGCCGGGAAGTATTTAATCTTTTATATGACAGTCTGATAAATCTTAGCAGCAATTTTGTACCTACAGGTAATCTGGCCGCCAAATGTATTTATAAAGATGATGGAAAAACGTTGGAAGTTGATCTCAGGGATGGTGTAAAATGGTCAGACGGTTCTTCGTTTACCTCTGCAGATGTTTTGTATACTGTTAATTTCATAAAAGAGCATGATACAAGCTATAATGCTTGCCTGGATAATGTTGTAAAGACATATTCCAGTTCCGGAAATTCAGTAATATTTGAGTTGCAGCAGCCGGACTACGGCTTTGCATCCATGCTTGTTTTTCCTATTATAAAAAGCGGCTTTGGCGATTATGAAGCTGCTCCTGTCGGAACAGGGGGGTTCATCTTATCTAATGAAGGAATAAAGGAAAGCGGGTTTGCGCTTACTTATAATCAGAATTATCATTTGGGAAGACCATACATTGAGCATGTTAATGTAAAATACTTAAATACTGATCTTAAAATGGAAAGTGCCTTTTCATCCGGTGATATTGATTTCCTGTGGGATGGGGATTTATCTTCCTTCTCAGAAAAAAAGGGGATTGATGAATGGGTACAAAACCGTAGCTGTTATGAATTTTTAGGATTCAACTATAATTGCCAGATCTTTTCTGATGACGTTGTGCGCCAAGCAATTTCTAAGGCTATCAACAGAGAAGAATTAAAGAATCTTACAGCAGATGTTGTAATTACTCCTACTAATGCGCCTATCCATCCATCCTCTGCTATTTATGATAAGCAATTGGATGAAGAAGAATATACGCAAGGAAGCGCAACCGAGCTGCTGATTAATGACGGATATACGCTTAGTGCTTCTAATGTATTTACAAAGGGCGGTGCTAATTTATCCTTTGAAATAATAGTAAATAATGATAATGAGTTAAGGGTGCGTGTTGCTACGGCCGTTTCGGAAGCTTTGTCCAGAAACGGTATTTCCACTAAGGTTGTCTGCCTCAGTAATGAGGAGTATAAAAGACGAATTGAAGCGGGAGAATATCAAATCTTTATAGGCGGAACAATAATCGGAAACATGAAGAATCATACATTCCTATTAGGAAGCAGCGGAAAAAGTAACTATTTTGGATATTCCGGCGGAGTAATGGACCTTAGAATTGAAGCTTTGATGTCAGCAAAAGAGTCGGAGGAAAAAGCAGAGGGCAGAAAGTTTTTGAGAAGCTTTACTCAGAGTCAGCCTTTGGTGGGTCTGTATTTTTCGGACAGAAAGGTACTTTCAAAAACAGGCATTTATGTTGCAGCTTTAAGTCCATCCGGAATATTTAAATACTTTTACTCTTGGTACCGGTATTAGGATATGGGAAAAAGGGAATAATTAACAAAATAGAGGAATTAAGATTTTTTTGAAGAATATTAAAGATATAAGACATTAAGGAGGAATTACTATGATACTTAATCCTGTTTTGAACGGTGAGGTAAAGCCGGATATATATTCTAAGCTTTTAGAGGAACGTAAGATTTTGTTGTTTAACGAAGTTGACGATGACCTTGCCTGCTCTGTTATTGCACAGCTTTTATATCTGGAATCCGTTGATCCGGAAAAAGATATTTATCTCTACATTAATTCGCCCGGTGGCAGCGTTTCAGCCGGATTTGGAATTTATGATACAATGCACAGTATAAAGTGTAATGTTGTTACAGTTTGTGTTGGCATTGCTGCTTCAATGGGTGCTGTCCTTCTTTCCGGCGGCACAAAAGGAAAAAGATTTGTTACAAAGAATTCAGAGGTTATGATTCATCAGGTTCTTGGGGGAGTTACAGGACAGGCTACAAATATGGAGCTTTCATCTAAACATCTGCTCAGAACAAAAGATAGATTAAATCAAATTCTTGCCGAAAATTCCGGTCAGCCTCTTTCGATTATTGAAAAAGATACGGACCGTGACAATTGGATGAGCGCAGAAGAAGCAATTGCTTATGGCATTGCAGATAAGATAGAAGAGTAAAGGAAGGCGTAGCCTTCCTTTTTTATGTGAAATAGGCAGATTGCGAGCTTTAGGACTAACTCTATGCTGCGCCTCAACTGATAAATATTCTCGTTTTTTTCCACCTGCCATTTTGTCGCCATTAAGGCATTAAGCCTGCTTAGTCCTCCACCTTGCAGGATAGAAAAAGTCCTTGAGAAGATGCAAAAATTGTATAACACAATAAACTTTATTTTACGACAGAAAAACTCAAATCTTGATAATATAAACAGCAAAGAGTATTTTAATCTTTTTTGCTATTTAAAGGTGAAATAAATCCGGAATATGGATTTTTTGCTACTTGAACTTATATGATTTTTATAGTAAAATAATAGTATTATGTCAAAGGAGCAAAAAACATGGAACAATTAATGATATTAAATGAAGACGGTACACCTTCAGGCAGTATTGCTGACCGCAGCATCGCCCATAGGGAAGGACTTTTACATGGTACCAGTCAAATATTTATATATAGAATAAGAAGCGGCGAGCTTGAAATTTTACTTCAGCGCAGAAGTGAACATAAAGATAGTTTTCCCGGCTTGCTTGATATTTCCTGTGCAGGACATGTGCCTCTTGGGGAAAGCTATGAAAGCAATGCTTTAAAAGAACTCTCTGAAGAGCTTGGTATCAAGGCTAAAAGTTCAGATTTAACCTTTGTAGGCTATTTTCGTTCATCTAAAATTAATGAATTTTACGGACAAGTATTTAATGACAGGCAAATTAGTGCTGTTTACATAATGCATCTTGATGTTCCCTCAGAGAAAATTGTTTTTCAAGAAGAAGAGATTTCAGAAGTCTTTTGGATGAAGGATAAGGACATATCAAAAAGATTGCTTGTTTCTGATGAGGAATTTTGCATAAATGCAAAGCGGTATTTTAAAGTAGTAAGTATTATTAAGGAGGCGATTAATTGATATCGAAATATTTGGGAGATAAGGCCTTCTGGAAGAGAACGTTAGTAATTGCGCTTCCTATTGCTTTTCAAAATTTATTGATAAGCTCGTTTTCCTTAGTAGATACTTTGATGGTAGGCTGGCTTGGAAGCACGGAGCTGTCGGCAGCCGGCATGGCCGGACAATGGAGTTGGTTTTTAAATATAGTTCTTTTTGGTATATGCTCCGGTGCATCAGTGTTTTTTGCTCAATATTGGGGCGCTAACAATATAAAAGGTATCCATAAAAGTTATGGCATTGCTTTGACCTCTTCGTTTATAGTGTCAATGGTCTTTTTTTATTTTGCCTTTTTTAATCCGGCAGGAGTTATGCAAATTTTTAATAAGGAACCAAAAGTTATAGAGCTGGGGAGCGCTTACTTATCTGCAGTCAGCTTTTCCTATCCTGCGACGGCTATCATGACCGTTATGAATACGGTGCTTCGCTCAACTGAAAGAGTTAAACTGCCAATGTATTCTTCGCTTATTACAACATTATTAAATATAATTCTTAATTACTGCCTTATATTCGGAAAATTCGGCTTTCCCTATATGGGAATAAAGGGAGCGGCAGTGGCCACATCTATTTCAACATGGGTAGGACCCTTTATTATTCTTATAGTTTCTAAAATAGAAAAAAATGTACTGGTTGCTCCGTTAAGAGAGATTTTCACCTTTAGTACCAATAGGGTGAAGGAATTTTATGGGAAGGCGGCGCCGGTTATTTTAAACGAAGGCTTATGGGGTCTTGGAACAGTCTTGTTTAATGTTATATATTCTAATCTGGGTTCTATGGAATATGCGGCTGTAACCATTTTAAAGACTTTTGAAAACATTTCATTTGTATTTTTTGTAGGTCTTTGCAGCGCCTGCTGTGTAATAGTCGGAAAGTATATAGGCTCAGGTGAAATAAAGCAAGCTATAGATGATGCCAGAAGATATACTGTTATATTGCCGATAGTAAGCATTGTTGTCGGAGCGCTCATTATTATATTCAGGGAACAGCTTATTTTCATTTTTAATTTATCCGGTAATATATCTGAAACTACACTTAAGACAGCAAAAATTCTTATGTTAATTTACGCTCTGGAAATTCCTATAAGAAATATTCCATATATTCAGATCGTAGGCATATTCAGGAGCGGGGGAGATACGATTACAGCCATTAAATATGATCTTTCCAGTGAGTGGCTTATGGCTCTTCCCGCAACCTTTATTGCAGCTTATATACTTAAACTTCCCTTTGTATGGGTCTATGTTATAATGTATATTTTTGAAGATTATTTAAAGAGCATACTCTGCATAAAACATTATTTGTCTAAGAAATGGATAAAACCCGTAACCGAGCAGGGCGTTGAAGGGTATGAAAAATATAAAGCTGAAACCGCATAGAAAAGGATCTATTGCACAATAAGCTAGGAAACAGGGAAATACGCCTTGAAACAGCTCAAAAAGCCAATTCAAGACGTATTTTTTTCATGCATTATTTTTGAAGAGGCCGTTTTGCTTTCACCCATTCTTCTAGGTCTCCTTATTCTAAAATAAGTAAAAGGCAGACCGTGTGTCTGCCTTTAGCTTATTGTTTGACTTAGCTGATGGTTATGATTTATTCTTTGAGAATATGATTCTGTATTCGGTTGGGGTAATGCTGCTGTGCTTTTTAAAAAAGCGTGAAAAGTATGCGGTATCTTTTATTCCCAGATCTTTTGATATTTGTTCAATAGGCAGTGAGGTTGAACAGAGAAGATGCATTGCTCTGTATACTTTCAAGCGTCCAAAGTATTTAAGGGGAGACAGTCCGAAGGCTTCCTTGAATTTCTTTATAAAATACGTGGGTTGCATATAAACAAGCGATGCCAAATCGTTAATATTAACATTACCGGCTATGTTTTCGGACATATATTTTAGTATGGGACTAAAAAGCTCGTCAGATTTACTCATCTTAGAGCGCTGTTCAATATAAATCTTCACAATATTTAATATGTTGGCACACCATATGATATCATATGTCACACTTTTATAATATTCATAATGCATAGATTTTTCAAAGAATTGGGATACAATGTTTGGGCTCTCCGTATCTACCACGTAATTGCCGTCAGTAAGGCCCAGCAGCTCGAACAAGTCATTCCCGTTGGCTTCGACGGAAAACCAAATCTCATACATGGCGAAATAATTTGACATATGAGTATATGCTCTTCTTTTGCCTTTTGGCAAAAAGGCCAGTTGTCCGGGCTTAACAATGTAATATTTATCCTCTATAGTAAGGTAGCACTCTCCTGAAACTACAAAGAAAAAAACGTCATTCATTCCTACATGGCCGACAGGGTCACCTTTCCAGGTCATAGGCGGGATATAGAATTGAATGTTTTTTGGGGATACACTTATGCTGTCTAATTTTATTTCCGGGGAAATGAATTCAGAAATGTTTTCCATTAGTCCTCCCGTTTTACAAAATAGTTATACTATAGATAATTTTGTCCTAATAATGCAAATAAACCCCTTCGTAATAACTAAGTGTATTTTAATGTAGATTATAATTTTGTCATAAAAAACACAATAATGTTTATTTACACAACAATTTTATCGCTATATAATGATTATGTCAATAATAATTTTAAAGAAAGGGTCATTAAATGTTAAGAATAAAGAACTGTAAAATCATTTCCGGCAATTCAGTTTTAGAAAAATATCTTTACATAAAAAACGGCATAATATTTGCCATAACAAATGAAGAGTTGCCTTTCGATAGTGAAATAGACGGGGAAGGTCTTTACGCCTCTCCGGGTTTTATTGATATTCACAGCCATGGCGGAGGCGGATATGATTTTATGGATGGAGGCTTTAAGCCAATCGAAAGAGCGGCCAAAGCTCATTTTGTGCATGGAACAACCACAATATATCCGACGGGTCTTACAGCAAGCAATCAATGTTTAAAGAATTTTATAAATGATGTAAAGAAAGTAATGTCATTAGATGGTATACCTCATATTCCGGGGTTGCATTTAGAAGGCCCGTATTTCAGCTATGAGCAGAGGGGGGCACAAAACCCCAGATATTTAAGAAATCCGGATAAAAAGGAATATGCTGAGCTTATCAACATGGCTGACGGAGCTATAAAGCGTATAAGCTATGCACCGGAACTTCCGGGAGCAGAAGAATTGACAGATTATCTTTCTGAGAAAGGAATTGTAGCGGCACTGGGACACACAGAAGCGTTTTATGATGATATATTAAAGGTATATAATAAAGGCTGCCATTTAGCAACACATCTTTATTCGGGTATGTCGGGAGTTAAAAGAGTAGGCGGCTTTAGAAAACTGGGAGCAGTTGAAAGCTCTCTTTTACTGGACGATATGTATGTTGAAGTTATAGCGGACGGACTTCATCTTCCGCCTGAGCTTTTAAAACTTATATATAAGGTAAAGGGATCAGGCAAAACTATACTTGTAACCGATTCTATGAGAGGTGCGGGAATGGCGGAAGGCCCTTCGACTCTTGGCCCCAAAGAAGAAGGCATTGAATGCATAATTGAAAATGGAATTGCATGGATGACGGACAGAACCGGTTTCGCCGGAAGTGTTGCAACATCTGACCGTCTTGTTAGAACTATGTATAAGCTGGTTGGAATAGACATTGTAAACAGTATAAAAATGATAACTGAAACACCTGCAAAAATTATGGGTCTTAAAAATACAGGAAGTCTAATAGAAGGTTTTGACGCAGACATAGTAATTTTTGACGATGATATAAATGTAAAGTATATTATAAAGAAGGAGAAGAAAGCATGGAAATCAGAATCTGTGAGAATTCACAAAAATTAGGAGAAAGTGCTGCAAAACACGTAGCCGAATCTTTAAGAAAGGCAATTGCCGAAAAAGGTTTTGCAAGAATAGTATTATCTACAGGAGCTTCTCAGTTTGATACAATATCTGCACTTGTAAAAGAGGACGTTGCTTGGGAAAAGGTTGAAATGTTCCACTTGGATGAATATGTAGGCTTACCCATTACACACAAGGCAAGTTTTAGAAAATACTTGCAGGAAAGGTTTGTAGACAAAGTAGGAAAACTTAAATCCGTAAACTTTGTTGATGGAACAAAAGAAGGAATAGCTACTCTGACTAAAGAACTCAGAAAATCACCTGTTGACATCGGGTTGATCGGAATCGGTGAAAACGGACATATCGCTTTTAATGACCCTCCGGCTGACTTTGATACAAAGGAAGCATATATTATTGTAAATCTTGACGATAATTGCAAGAAACAGCAAATGGGGGAAGGCTGGTTCCCCACTATAGATGACGTTCCTAAAGGGGCGGTATCTATGACCGTTTATCAGATAATGGAGTGCAAGGAAATAGTATCGTGCGTTCCCTATGCAGTTAAGGCCTCTGCCATAGAAAAGACACTTACATCAAAAGAAGTTACAAACTTAGTACCTGCCACAAAACTTAGAGAGCATCCAAACTGTACGATTTATGTTGATATGGATTCGGCAAAAAATGTTATTAAATTTTAAAATATCAGCGCTTCCGGTAAAAAAACCGGAAGCGCTTTTTCTAAGGCTTCTTGACGAATTTGGTTTTATCCGTTATAATGGGCTAGGCAGGATGGGTTTTTTATAGGAGCTATAGCGCGCTCCTAACCAAAGGGGGAAAAATTGTGGCTGAAATAACGGTACAGGAAAGAAGAAATAAAATATTGGAGCTTCTACATAGAGACGGAAAGGTAAGAGTAAACGATTTAAGCAAAACTTTTGAGGTTTCTGAGGTAAGTATCAGAGCTGATCTTGCAGAACTTGAAGAAAAAGAGCTTTTATCAAGAGTACATGGAGGAGCGGTAAGCAGCTACAAGGCGTATTATAATATGAGCCTTGCCCAGCGCTCTGCTGAAAATGCAAAAGAAAAATATGAGATAGCTGCAAAAACTGCCGAAATGATTCACGATGATGAAACCCTTATTATGAACGCCGGAACAACTCCTATTTTTGTAATGCGCGCAATAAGTCAGAAAAAGCTTACCATTGTTACAAATTCTATTGCTTTGGCTCTGGAAGGAGCTAAGCATTCAAACTTGAAAATAATACTTTTAGGTGGAGATGTTGACGCAGAATATCAGTTTACTTACGGCACATCAGTCTTAAAAATGCTTTCGGAATACCATGCGGACAAGCTGATTTTATCTGTCGACGGTATAGACAAAGAAAAGGGAATATCAACTTTCTACTATCAGGAGGCTGAAATTTGCTCGAAAATGATTGAACAAGCTAAGATGACTATCGTTGCAGCTGACTACACAAAAATAGGCAGAGTTGCTTTTTCCGAAATTGACGGCCTTAATGTAATGGATGCCATGGTGACAAATTCTAAAGCGCCAAAAGAAGAAATAAAAGGCATTAGCAAAACAGGAGTTAAAATAATTTTAGCTTAATTTTAAAAAGTGTTGAATTTTTAAATAATTCAACACTTTTTTATTGACAAAGACAAGGTAAGGATTTATAATATAAGAAAGCAAACGAAAGATGAAAAGAAACATAATGAAAGTGTGACTAATTATGAAACAGCAAAGAAAGCGATCCGCTTGGATTAATGGCAACTTCAAGTTATGTTACAATTGATAGCTGTTTTTGATGCTCTGCTTGCGGCAATAATAGAGGAAACCGGATATACATCGGCACAGTTTGGACTTATAAATCCGGGTGGAGCGGTTGGAGAACTGTTAAATAGGGAGGCTAAATAATGTATAAAGGGTTAAAAATAAAGGCACCATTCTTTGAGATTGGCCCAAAAGCGTATTTATACGGGGAGGAAATGCTTAAGCTTGCCAAAGTAATTGATAAGACAGCTTTAAAGTATGATGTTGACATCATAGTAACACCTCAGTATACAGATATTAAGCTTTTATCTGATAATACAGAGCGGATTTTGGTGTTTGCTCAACACATGGATTATTTACCCATCGGAAGAGGTCTTGGAAGTGTTTTGCCTGAAGCTGTCAAGGCAGCGGGAGCGGTTGGCGTAATGCTGAATCATGCCGAAAAGCCTTTGGCAATGGAGGAAATTGACAAAACAATAAAGCGTGCTGATGAAGTAGGATTAGGGACAATAGTATGTGCCGATACGATAGAAGACGTAAAACAGATTGCCGGTATGTCACCTAATTTAATTGTAGCAGAACCGACAGACCTTATAGGTACAGGTAAGACCAGTGACACAAACTACGTCCTTGAAACAATAAAAACTGTAAGAGACATAAACCCTGATATTATGGTTTTACAGGGTGCCGGTATTTCTAACGGCACGGATGTTTACAATACCATTAAGTTAGGGGCGATGGCAACGGGCTCGACGAGCGGAGTAATTAAAGCAAAAGACCCCTATGCAATGGTAGAAGAGATGATTTATTCTCTGCGTAAAGCTTGGGATGAACTACATAAATAATTAAATATTTAGGGAGGTACGCTAATGTCAGTTTATCTTGGTAAGATTAAAGTTCAGTCAAAGGACCATATGCCCTGCTTCCATAATGTAACCGAAGAAGTTAAAAAAATAGTAGCAGAGAGCGGAATTAAGAACGGTCTTATAACAGTCTACTCCCATCATACAACTTGTTCTGTTATAACACAGGAATGTTCTCATGACTTAAACTATTTTGGCAGAGAATATATGCAGGTTGACCTTATGGAAATCATGGAAAAGTTAATACCTACGTGCCGCAGTGAGGGACAGTATCATCATCCGGGTCCTAAGCATATAGAATTTGCACTTACATTCCCGGATGAAGAGCCTAAGGGCAGTCTTAATACAGATGCGCATCTTCGTAGTTGCTTCTTTGGCAGAAGCGAAAACATTGTTCTTGAGAATGGTGTAATTTCACTCGGCGATTTTGGATTCATATATTTCATTGACTGGGATCAGGTCAGAGAGCGTGAAAGAGTCGTTGAAGTATTGATAATGGGTGAGTAATAATAGCTGGGCTTTGGGGGTTTTACCCTCAAAGCCGTTTTGCGTTTTAAAAGGTGGGGAATTTAGACCTTGAAAGGCTACTTAAAAGATAAAAATGTTAGTATGATGCTATTCATAGCTTGCTGGGTTTTATATACTGTTTCGGTTCTTGGCAGATATACTTTTACAGATGCTATGGTAAAGATGATATCGGAAAAAATCTTTACGGAATCCCAAGCGGGGTTTATTTCCGGTGCCTTTTATATTTTTTATGCGATTAGCCAGATAATAAGCGGACGTCTTGGAGATAAATATTCACCTTTCGCATTAATGGGACTTGGAGTGCTGATATCAGCATTTTCTAACCTCTTAATATCTTTTTTGAGTTCCTATCACGATATACTTATACTATGGTGTGTTAACGGCTTTTTTCAAGGAATGATTTGGGCTCCGCTAATTAAGCTTTTGTCCTCTGTGCTATGTAAAGAACACAGAGGTTTAGCGCTTTTTTACATATCAACAACATTTTATGCCGGGGGTCTTTGTACTAAAGCAATTGCAATATATAATTTTAGTCAGGGCAGCTTTCGGCCTATTTTTAAAACCTCTGCTTTGATACTTTTTATATTCTTTGCCATTTGGGTAATAGTCAGCATTATTTCAACAAAAAAACTGGTTTATGATGGAAAACAAGTGCAGGCAGAATCCAAAGGCGGGGGTAAATTTAAAAATAAGGATTTTAAAAAAGCAATTATTTCAAGCGGATTTCTATTAATGATTGTACCTTCTCTTGTAAAATCGATGGGAGATGTAGGACTTAAAAGCTGGGGCGCAACAATGATAAAAAGCACTTATGGCTTGACGGAATCCTTTGCTACGCTGATGTCTTTAATTGTTGTGCTAGCAGGATTTTCAGTTCCTTTTGTTACTCGGCTAATTTATAAAGTCACCAAGAGTGACGAAGTAAAGACTTCTTTATA
>JAUZPY010000060.1 GCA_030705805.1 Bacillota bacterium
GAAATAGGCAGCACGCTGTCAAGACGATGTTCGGTAATAATTACTGTAACAGAAAGCTCATTATTGACTTTTTTTACCGCAGATAAAAAAGTATCTGCTATATCCTTATCCAACTGTGATGTGGGTTCGTCCAAAAGTAAAACTTTTGGATTCATAACCATAACAGATGCCAAATTTACAATTTGCTTTTCCCCGCCTGAAAGTTCATTGGTCTTTTTATCCAGGAGATGCTGTATTCCGAAAAAATCAGCAATATCTAATACCCTTTTTCTGATTTCCACATCATTGATCGCAAGGCTTTCAAGACCGAAAGCAACCTCATGCCATACCTTATCGGTAATAATTTGAGCGGAAGGATTTTGAAGTACGTAACCTATATTTTCCACAAGAATCCTATCAGGTATATTATCAATATTCTTGCCTTCAAAAATTATTTCTCCTTCTTTAGTTCCAAAAGGGGCAACTACAGGTTTAAAAAGCTTGAGGAAGGTTGATTTACCGCTTCCGCTGCTTCCGCATACGGTGACAAACTCACCTTTATTTATTTTTACAGAAATGTCAGAAAGCGCTTTCTCATTTCTCTCCGGATAGGAAAAGCACAAATTCTTCGTTATGAACGTTTCCACTTAATCCCCTCCAATCCACAGAGAAAAACAGGCATAAGTGAAAGAATTAAATATGCCGAAATGGTATACAAAGAAAGTCTGCTTGCTATAACGTGCGAATTGTCAAAGTAATTATATCCTAACACATTCCAGGCCATCTGGCTTCCGACAATATAAAAGTCAAGTAAAAAAATGACACTGAGCATGTATTTATCCCTAACAGAAAACCTAATTCCCTGATAGCTTGTCCTTCTTCCGAGACCATATCCTCTGCTTCTCATTGAATCAGCATTATCTATGGCCGCTTCTAAAGACCATGTAATCAAAATTGAAAGCATTTTTATACCATGCTTTGCCCTCTTAATAATATTCCCGTCATCAATATTTCTGCCAATACCTTTTTGAGCCAAAGCAATTTCTTTCATTCTTTCAGAAAATTCAGGAACAAATCTAAGTGTCATTGAAAGAACCAAAGAAAATGACGGCGCAATCCGTCCAAACAGGATAGTCAGCTTATCGGTTGTCATAATTTCATTAAAGCATGCGAACCAATAAATGACTCCAGACAGCATTAATCCGGCTGCAATACCATATAAAACAGATTCTAAAGTAAGCGGATTACCGCTTTTAAAATATGCTATGATCGTATTACCCCTATGATTAAAAAGTGGGTTAAGGACGGCCGTAAAAAACATTAGCGGCAAAACAAATTTAAGTTTTTTGAGCATTTCACCTGTTCCGTTTAAAAGGGCAGAATAAAGGCAAGCTGAAAATATGGAAATTGCAAGAAAAACAGGATGCATAATAAACATTGCAAAGCCAATAACGGATACAAAATATATAAAGCTTACAATCGGATGATAATTTTTAAAGCCACCGTTCACCTTTCTCCCCCCTATCTTTTGTTTATTATAGCACCCGAATATATTATATTGCAACATAAAAAGGCAAAGAGAGACAAAGCAAATATTTTTTATGATAGCAATTATAATTTAAAAAGCATTAAAGCGGCTGATGCGCTGCATCGGCCGCTTTATAAGTAAAATAAAGTTTCCCTTAGAAAAGCCTAAATAACCTTATGAAAGCAGTTTTATAGCATAACTTGCGTTTTCTTCAGCTTTTTCCTTTAAAACAACATTTGTTTCATGTAAATCTGCTTTTCTCTGTTCCGTATTGCTCAATAGACCGTTTAATTTTTCCTTTAATTCATTCTCGTCCATCATGTCAACATTAACGCAGAGCGGCTGATTAACAGATTCCATAAAAGCGCTTATCTTCGGGTCATAAACAAGTGCCATTGCCGGAACTTCCAGTGTAGTTGCATAAATTAGAGTATGAAGCCTCATGCCTATAATTATTTCTGCGCAAGAAATTACCGAAAATATATCAGGCACAGAAAGCTCCGTGTCAAGTAAGTACGCCTTTTGCTTCATCTTCCCGATAATTTCATTTGAAATAGGCAAATCGTAAGGATATTGCATTGGCACAAACAATGGATGTATTTTATAATTTTCTGCCATGAAATCGCAAAGAGATGCCATAGCAGAGGCAAAATTTTCAGCGGAATGTTTCCATGGCCTAACTGATACAACTGCTATTTTTACATCTTTAGGAACCCCTGCCCGTGCAAGGAATTCTTTTCCCGAGACTTTATCTTTAAGTTCCAGTGTAAAAGCAGGATCCGCAGTTATGGCAATTGTAGGCTTAGTAACATTGAGACCTTTAAGTTCAATATCCGACATATCATCACGTAAGGTTATAACGTCAACCCCGTTCAAAACTTTAGTGGCTCTTTTTCTGTTATACGGCTTAATCAAGGGTCCTATACCATTTGCATAAAGCATGGTCTTAATTTTACATTTCTGAGCCATCCTCAGTATAACCAAATAATAATACAGTGACTTACTGCTTGTTATGTCCTGTAAAAGACTACCCCCACCAAACAGTAAAAGTCTCGCTTTTTTCATTTCCGAATGTACTTTGAAAAGATTATACCTATATATTGACCGTACTCCATAAAGCCTTGCGGTTTCCGCAGGCTTTTTAGACAAGACGGTAATACTCACGTCTTTCTTTTGCTTTTTTAACGTGTCAACAATGGCCCACAGAAGTGCCTCATCCCCGCTGTTGGCAAACCCATGGTAGCCGGAAATAATTATATCCGACATCTTTTCACTAATCCCTTCCTACTTTTTCCTCACCCTGTAAACTTTTTGCCTTAATATATCTAACAATTCTAACTACAACTAAATTAGCTACAGCAACAAATACACAAACAATTGATGCAACAATCATACTGTTTACAATACGCATATATATTGTCGATGCATCTGTAAACACATGACAAAAGCTGTTGATTGTAGAAGCTGCCAATATTGATGAACCTGTAGCAAACAGCCACTGCAAAAGCTTACTATCAGACTTTTTAAAATAATATACAAACAGCACAAGGCACGGATAACCCACAAAAAATTCCTTAGTTCTGGGCCTTGCTGAAAATATATTCGTAATTGTATTTCTCATAATCAGCTCAACGCTGCTAATGGAACTTACATTGCCGCTTCTAAGTATATAGATAAAACCTATAACTCCAAAAAAGCCGGCAATCAAAATCCAGTATACTTTAATCTTTGCATTAAGAGCCTTCCGTAAATCTTCTGAAATACTACTTGATTTTCTCGCAAACATAAAGTAGTATAACACTGCCGTATATAAAATAGGTGTAAACAGGGCTAATTTTATACCTCTGAAGATATCATTATTAACGTAATAGCTTACACCTGAAAGAAGTGATATCATAACTAATCCGCTGAGGGAAAGTGTTATTATCAGGCCAAGTGCACACACAAAGGTTAATGATGCAACATTCATTTTATCTTTTGCTTGCTTTAAAATCCAGAAAAGAACAGTCATGCCAAAGCACGGAATAATTACTGAGCAGAGAGATGAATAAAGAGATAAAAGTGCAACGGGCATGAGCACAGTTGCGCCTGCCGTAAGTGCGCTTAATATCAAAGCCACAACTGTCAAGCCGTAATATCTCTTACCTGTAATCATTTCAATCATCAGCAAGGCAAACATTATCATGATAACTGCGGCGGCAGCTCCGTCAACTCTGTTATGGGCAGTATAATTATCAAATACCGGCGCTTGTCCGTTTACATCATAACCTAAACGCTTAATCTCATCAATATAAGCCTTTGTTGACCTTACAGTTAAATTTTTACTTTGAACATAGGACTTTTTATTAATTATCTGCTGAGTAACTGTGATAAAACGCATATTTCGGTCTATTGTAGAATTCAAGAGCTGGTTATATCTATACAAAAACTTCGTTTCGTCAGTTCCGGAATTAGAATTATCGTAGGTTTCAAAAGAGCGCATTACACTATTACTGCTTGGTTTCTTCTTGTCAAACACGCTGTTAAAAACAGAAAAATATCCTATAGGTTTCTGATTGGAAAGCTGATTTGTATTTTCAGTAACCACCAGCGTCATTTTATTATCTCTTATGATTTTTTCAATGCCCTCATAATGAGCTTTAGCTTCTTTTTCTTTTTCGGGATGTCTGAAATCGTCTTTTATATTCAAATATTTAATGTCATATTTCTTTACCAAGTAATCTATATAGTCAAGATATCCTGTATTTTCATAATTTTTTATTTTAAAAATTAATCCGATATCAAACCCTTTATCTTTAAGTGCCTTAATATCTTCTTCCTTGTAACCCATGACTATTTCCCACATGTCCTGAGTACCGTCAAGGAAAGCATATATATCCATTCCCTGAACGCCTTCTATTTTAACGAACTGGTCACTTTTATATTTTTGAGGAATCCACTTTTCAAGAAGTTTTTTGGTCTCTTCTCTTTTCGTCATCACTATATAGCTGTCATAGGCAACTTGCGGATATTTTCTTATAACCTCTCCTATATGCATGCTCTCATCATCATACTTATGAAGCAGTACATTATATTTAATACAGGTAAGGGATCCGGTAGCAACAAGAGAATTAATATCCTCTTCCATTACAGAAACAGTGTTGACACCGGCTTTTTTAAATTCATCCAAGGAATCACCCAGCGATGCTTTAGCGACCTTGTTTCTTAAATCATTATAAAGAAGAGATACCACTATTGAATTATTGTTTGCTTCATTTTGAAATCTCCTGCAAACAGAAGGTATCAATGCTATAAACATTGCAGCTATGACTATAAAAGCTGCAAACTTCGTTATAAAGTTTTTCATTTTATTCCTCCGTCTTTCTCTTTATTAGCTGCTTTAAAACTCCGGTAACATAAAGCGAGGCTATATAAACAGTTCCGCAGAAGATTATAACCACAGCAAAGCTTAAATATCCATGAGCAAAGCTTGGCTTAAAGCTATTAAATAAAACATATGCGATGGCAGAGAGTCCTCCGGAAACAAAAATTTTAATAATATTTTTTACGAGATCCTTAGTCCAGTATTTTCCTATAACTTTCTTTAATACTATTGCAATAAAAACCGCATATGCAGTAATAAGTACAGATGTGCTGGCAGCGATCAAAAGAGATGCTGTTGTAATAACTATACCAGACTGCTCTCCACCTGCCGGAAATAAAGCTTTAATTGTTAAATTTGAAAGTACATTTAAAATTATTACAGTTAAAGTGCCGGAAACAGTATATTTGTACTTACCTGCAAGATAAATTACTTTATTGAACAGTTCCTGCGCCAAATAGCCTAAAACACCTAAGCTATATATAAAAAACATAGTTGCAACCGCAGTTGTTGAATCAGGTCCAAAAGCCCCTCTCTGATATATCAGCCTGATAAGGTCCTCACCAAACAGTCCCACAACCAGCAAAAACGGGAGGAAAATTGCAAACATAATGCTTACAATATACTGTATTAACTCATTAACATATGTCTTGTTGCCCTCTTCGTAATTTTTTGATATTGCAGGAAAAACAACTGTTGACATAGCCACAACAAAAACACTTGCAATTGTGATAAATAAATTGGAAGCATAATTAAAGGTCGAAGCAATACCCCTGGTTCCGCTCACAAAAGCTCTGTCAATATAAACGCACAGCTGAAACATCATATTTGATGCAAATATCCAGATTATCTCAGGGTTTTTAGACTTAACTCTTAACTGCTTGTCCTCTTTTGCCAAAAAGGAATAACCTTTCCTGTAAAAAGAGGGAAGCTGCACCGCTATATGTAAGAACCAGCCTATTGTGGTCACGATTCCTACGGTTTCAATCGAAACATTTTTAAAAAACAAAGCAATAATGATTGCCACATTAAAAGGCAGGCTCATTATTGAGGTAATAAAAAACACCTTTTTGTTTTGCAGCAGACCGGATATGATATATGCCACCACGACAAAGATAAGCGATGGAGACATTATATACATAAGTCTGACAGCCAGATCAAAGCTCTCCCCTTTAACCTCAGGAAGAATAAGAGTAACAATAGGTTTAGCCAAAATAACAAGTACTACGGCCGAACCAATTAAATATAAAATACTTTTTCTTAAAAAGGATGCTGCATATATTTTATCCCTGCCGGCATTTTCGGCCTTATTTAAGTTTTTAATAACCAAGGTTGACAAGGCTACGCCAATACCTGTAAAAATTAAGTTTACCAGACCGAAAACCTGGAAATATATATCAGATTCAGCGCCTGTTCCGAATACTCCCGCAAAAACCATGTCTCTGTAAAAGCCGACTCCCTTTGCAAGTAATATTCCAACGACAACCATTATATAGGCACTGCCAATCATATCGTCACTTCCTTATTTTACATATTCATTTAATTTTATACTATGTATTAAAATAAGTCAATAATTTTCTGTAATTTCCATTGCAAAAATTTGTATGTTGTTATAAAATGTATAGGTATAAGGGAGCCGAACTCTATATGGTTTTAAAAGGCAGATTTTCCGCAATAATGCGTTAAAATGCTCGTGAATACGTTAAGTATTCACTGCGCTTTTGCCTTTTCTTACAAAAAATTTGCTCTTTAAAAACTCTACGACGTGCGCCCTTAGGAAAATTTTCGTCTTTTCAGTGCGGAAGATTGCAGCAAGGCTGACGCCTTGCAAAATCTACAAGTTGGAAGGGCGGAAATTTAACAAGGGCAGGGCATATAGAGTTCGGCTCCCTTATGCCTAAGAGGGAATTTTTTAAAGGAACTGAGGTACTTAAAATGAAAAGACTACTATCACTGATTTCTGCATTAATTTTTATTCTTACAGTTATTACTGCGCTCCCTGTTTTGGCAGAAGAAATTTATAAGTACGAGGAAACAACTCCCATTGTTTCAGGTGTTACTTTAACCCGTGTGCAAAAATTTTATTCTGACCATAACTTAAGTTATTCATATATAACCGCTGACCTTTCTAAAGATTACTTAGGTCTTACACTGCTTAAAAGCAAGGCCGGAGCAGATAAACTGGATACAGTGTCAAACCTTGCCAAGACAGAAGATAACGTAGTTTCTGCTATTAACGCTGACTTTTTCTCCGTTTACAGCGGAACTACCGGATTTTCTCTGGGCTTAGAAGTAAAAGACGGCAAGCTTCTCCAGTCTCCTATTGATACTAAAGCTATGGCAGGTGGTTTTTATTCAAAAGACGGTGTCCTTAATCTTTCAAGTCTTAGCTTTCATGTCATGGCGGTAGCTCCGAATTCGCAGTATACTGAAATACGCCATATTAATAAACACACAAGCTATTATGGTGACATTTTAATGTTTACCTCGGATTTCAACGGAGGCAATTCGCCTGCACCCGGCGGCGAAGTTGTAGAGGTAGTCGTTGAGAATGGCATAATTAAAGAATTCAGAAGAAATATGCCGTCAGTTAAAGTACCTGAAAACGGCTGTATTTTAGCGGTTTCCGAAGGCAGCAGCATGTTCTTAGCCAACAATTTCAAAGTTGGAGATCCAATACGCTTTGATTATTACGTAACGCCTTCATTAGATAATATTGACACAGCTTTCGGCGGCGGCACTATGCTTGTATCCCAGGGGAAGATTCCTGCCTTTACTCATACTATATCAGGATATCAGCCCAGAAGTGCAGTCGGAACAGATAAGACCGGAAAAATTATTCATATTGTATCCGTTGATGGCCGCCAGGCAGGCAGCCGCGGCATGACCCAGACGGAACTTGCTAATTTTATGTTAGAACTTGGCTGCTATAATGCACTGAACTTAGACGGCGGAGGGTCGGCCAATATGGTTGCGTCAACCGTATGGGATTCCAATCTTCATACAGTAAACAGTCCTACAGAAAACCGAAGCGTCGTTAATGCCCTCGGAATTACTTCCAGCCTTAAAGCCGGTGAAGCATTCGGTATAAAACTGAAAGCAGATAAAGATTGTATATATATAGGAGATTCAGTTAATATTTCTTCGACTATTTATGATAGCAACAATCTTAAAGTAGACGGCCAAGTTGCCTACACTGCAACCTTAGGAACAGTTAATAACGGCGTCTTTACCTCTGGTAAAGCAGGTACTGCCGTAATTACCGCTTCTTACAAAAATATAACGCAAAAAATTGAAATTAAAGTTTTGGATCAGGTTTGCGGAATTAGCTTAGATCCTGTTTATACACTTTCAGTAGGTGAAGAAAAAGCAATTAATGTAAAAGTCTTTGACGAGCAGGGACATTATATTCCCGTTAACAATCTAAGCACTTTTAACATATCCGTGTCCGATGAAAAGGTTGCTTCGGTTAAAGACGGTAAATTACGCGGTCTTTCAGGCGGAACTGCACAGCTTAAAATATCTCAAGGCAGCGCTGTATCTTACGCAAAAATAAAGGTTGGCACAGTGGCCAAAGAATATACTGATGATTTTGAAAATTTAAACGGAATGTTTGCTTCTTATCCCGCATATGTTGGCGGTGAATATGACCTTTCATACGATATGGCAAAAAGCGGTGATTCATCCGGAAAATTAAGCTTTGATTTTACAGCCGATGCACAGGAAACAAAGGCAGCTTATATTACATTAAACAAGCCTCTGACTCTTTCAGATAGCTGCAAAGCAATTACTCTTTCCTATTACCTTCCTGAAAACTACGGCCATAGCTTAAGAGCACAATTTACTGACGGAAAAGGTGAAGCTTACCGTTTAGTTCTTGATGCTAATCCGGTTTCAGGGTCTTGGCAGACCATAACAGCATCAATTCCGGATACTGCCGTACGTCCTCTGACTCTTACAAAGCTCTATATTGTTCAGACAGACTATGCTAAGGCTAATGAGGGATGTGTTTATTTTGATGACCTTTCCTTAGGCATTACATCTGAACTTCCGGATATTACAGTTCCTCAAAATGTATATGCAGACAGTGAAAACAAAGCCTCTGTAAGCGGCCATACATTTGGCGTAGGAGCCATAAGCACAGCGGACAATACCATAATAAGTCGCCTTTCACAGGGAACACTATATAAGAGTCTTGCTGCTCTTAATTCTGCCGCTGTAGTGGGCGGTTATCAAGGCTCCGTTATGCAAAATGGTCTGAAGGTAGTAAACTCTTCCTCCTTTAGCTCTGTTTCAGACGGAACTGCACTTTATTTAAGCCTTGACACATCAAAAGGCGGAATACAAGCAACTTCATCGGCACAGTGGGATTCGCTTGCAGCCGCTTTGAAAAACGCAAAAGAAAAATATATTTTTATTCTTTCTGACAACCCGATAGAATCTTCTTCTGAACTGGAAAATAAGGTTCTGTATGATTTTTTGGGAAGCTATGCTCAAAGCAAAAATATAAATGTAATATGTAAGGGCGGCGGCAACACTCTTACAGTAAGGAATAATGTAAGATATTTTACTATAACAGATTTTAACCATGGCATTACATTAAATGATAAAGCTAATAATTACTGTTATCTTGAATTTATGTTAAATAATGATTCTTTATCATACCAGTGGAAAAAGATATGGAAATAATGTTTTAAAAACAAAATAAAGAGGACTGATTCTATCAGTCCTCTTTTTACTTAGTAAGCTTAAAAATTCATTATATCCTTAATAGATTTATTTCTTCTCAAAACTTCATAAAGAATGGTTGAGGTTGCAATGCCTACAAGTGCTTGTCCTGTATCTCCAAGCATTGAAACAAGCGCCGGCTCAACTTGACTGTCAAGCATCAAAACAGTAAATCCAAAATAGCCAAGTACCATTATTATTTCACCGATAATTCCGGCTGTTATTTGCCTCATAGGAGTCTTTAGTTTTAAATGGTTAAACATGAAACCTGCGGCAAGTGCTACCAGTCCTTTTATTATTAGTGTTGCCCCGGCATACTGAGGAGCTCCGCTTATTAAATCAGCAAACATTGAACCAATCCCTGAAGAAATTGCGCCGTAATAAGGGCCAAGCATATAAGCAGAAATCAAGACAATACAATCTCCAAGGTTATAATAGCCACCTGTTGGTGAAGGAATTTTAATAACAAATGTTGCAACACAGGTTAATGCGGCAAAAAATGCTATTACTACAAGTTTTTTAGTTTTCATAAGAGCCCCCTTCCATTTAGTTTTTTATTATACAAGTTTTATTACTGCCTGTCAACTATCAAAAGGGGCAAAACTTATAATTTTACTGATTTCCTGTACTTATATGGCGTAATACCTTTCAATGACTTAAATACAGATGAAAAATAGCTGCTGTCATTGAATCCACACCTAACTGCCACCTCAGTTATGCTTAAATCCGTATTTACTATTAATTTTGAAGCTTCCGTTACTCTTACGCTGGTTAAATAATCAGAAAATCCACTGCCGGTTTTTGTTTTAAAAATTTTAGAAAAATAAGTCTTACTCATACCAACTGCTCTTGCAACTTCTTCCAGACTAATGTCCTTCCCATAATTCATACAGATGTACTTTGCAGCATTACCTATTACTTCGTCAGTTTCGTTTCCTATGTATTGTGCGTCCTCCATCTTTGAAGCTCTTACAAAAAACATCATCATTTCATTTATATAATTGTTTATAAGCTTTTTACTGAAATTATCCTTATTAGTATATTCAGACTCTATTTTTTCAATAAGCTCATCAAAATAACGTTTTCTCTTATTAGGTACCATTACAAAATAGTTTTTTATGCAATCATCATATTCTGATTTAAATTCCTCATCAAACATATTACACATTATATTTATAAGAACTCTTGAATGTTTACCGGGGTTATCACCTATACTTCTGTGCAATAATCCCGGAGGAATAATTAAAACATCGCCTTCTTCAACGGAATATACTGTATCATTAATAAAATATTTTCTGCTTCCTTCTGTTAAATAATAAAGCTCATAATAATTATGTGCCTGAAGATATCCCATGCTGACATTTTTAGCTTTAATTCTGTTTATAAAAAATTCCGTACTATTATCATAAAGCCTTTCCATGTTTTCCTCTTTCTTAATATTTTTGTAAAAATATCTAAATTTATCTAGTTTTTTATAGAAAATATAGTTTTATAGGATTATTATATCTATATATCAGAGTATTGTCAACCATATATTTTAATTTGGGAGTGATTAATTATGGCAAAAAAAAGATATGTTCATGTAGGCATAGGCGGCAGAGCAAGGATGTATTATGAAGCTATTGCAAAAAAATACGGCGATTATGCAGATCTTGTTGGATTTTGTGACATTAACAGAACTCGTCTTGAATATGCCCAAAAGGTTATGACTGAAGATTTTGGTTATCATCCTATTAAGCTTTACGGTGCTGACGAGTTTGAAAAGATGATAGAGGAACAGAAGCCTGATATAGTTATAGTAACCTCTATTGACAGAACTCATCACAGATACATAATAAAAGCTATGGAAATGGGCTGTGACGTTATTTCAGAAAAGCCAATGACAATTGATGCTGATAAATGTCAGGCTATCCTTGATACTATAGAGAGAACAGGTAAGCATTTAAGAGTTTGCTTTAATTATAGGTATGCTCCGCAAAATTCAAAACTTCGTGAAGTAATTAAAGAAGGTACTATCGGTGATGTTAAGCAAGTACACTTCGAATGGCTTTTAAATACCAGTCACGGTGCAGATTATTTCAGACGTTGGCACAGAGATAAGCGCAACAGCGGCGGCTTATTAGTACATAAAGCAACACATCACTTTGACCTTGTAAACTTCTGGATAAATTCTTATCCCAAGACTGTTTATGCTCAGGGGGATTTGATGTTCTACGGACGTGAAAACGCAGAAGAGCGCGGTATTACTAAGTTTTATTCCAGAGTATATGGCAGCCCAAACGCCGAAGGTGATCCATTTGCAATTAAAATGGAAGGCAATCAATCACTTGAAAACCTTTACCTTAACGCTGAAGCTGACGACGGATATATAAGAGACCAGAGCGTATTTGGTGATAACATAAGCATAGAAGATACTATGAGTGTTTTAGTAAGATATGCAAACGGAGCTATGATGTCTTATTCCCTCAATGCATATTCACCTTACGAAGGCTTTAGAGTATGTATTACCGGTACTAAGGGCCGTGTGGAAATGAATGTTATTGAGGCCATCTACATCAATGCCGGCGACGATTCTTCAAAGGAAGGCCTTGTTAAAGGAAAGAAGATTACCGTATTCCCGATGTGGAAGCCGCCATACGATGTTCCGATTGAGGAAGTTGAAGGCGGACACGGCGGCGGAGACCCTGTTCTTCTTGACGACATATTCAACCCGAATCCTTCCTATGACCCCTTACACAGAGCAGCTTCCCATATTGACGGAGCAATGAGTATTATGACCGGTATCTGTGCAAATAAGTCAATTGCTACAGGACTTCCTGTTGAAGTCTTAAAAACGGTAGATATTCCTAAGGAACAATTGAAAAAGTAAAAAGTAAAAAGGTACCCTGTAGGGCAATGTTCATTACAATGATACGATGATGAATTGCCTTACGTGTACCTTTTTTGTTGCCTAATTCCCCAAAATGTGATATAATAACTTACAGTGAGCGAAGCGAGCGGAAAGTTATCTCCTATATTAAAAATGTAAATTACGGAGTAATTTATGATAAAGCTTAAGGATGTGAGCTAAGTGAATGATAAATATGCAGTATTTTTGGACATTGACGGCACATTGCTCGATAACAGAAGTAAAATGCTCTCGGAAAATTCAATGGCTA
>JAUZPY010000061.1 GCA_030705805.1 Bacillota bacterium
AGTTTCTGTTTTGATATCATAAGCTCGTTTTCTTGCCGTTTTGCAGAAAGAATGGATAGGTCTAAGTGATTTGATGTATGGCTACCTATAGAATACCCTTTTTTTGTAAGCTCTTTAATTTGATCCAAACTCATTCCCTCTGCACCTATAGAATTGACAATAATAAAAAAAGTTGCCTTAAAGTTATAATGCTCTAATATCGGCAAAGCTACTTTATAATTATCTACATAACCGTCATCAAAAGTTAATAAAATAGATTTTTCAGGTAAAGGGTCATCATCAACTAATGCCAAATAAAATTCTTCAATTGTTAAGCAATGATAATTTTGATTACTAAGCCATTCCATTTCTTTAGCAAACTGTATTTCCGGCACACAAAGAGAGTTATTAGGCCTTGAACTGATAGAATGGTACATAAGCACCGGGATGCCTTTTGCCGGAAAGTTATATATGCTTGTTACATTTTCATTGGTGGGCTGTGTTGTGGGTGTTGGGGCAATATTTGAATCAGTATCGATAATTTCATTCGATGTTAATTCTGAATTCTTGTTGCTGCTGACATATAAATTTAAAACTAAACAAGAGCAAAATATTAATGCTAAAAGTATTACTTTATATTTTATTTTCATTTAATCTGCTTCCTCATAATATTTTCTGAATAATATTATTATTCAGAAAATATTAATTTTATATTAGTGTCAATTATTAGGATGAATAGGGACGTGCCTTTTTCGTAACAAGTATATTTATTTTGTTAATATAAACAGTAAAAGGATACATAACTTTTAGGTCATATATCCTTTTAATTTATCATTGCTATTTTAATTCAGCGTTTTTGTTAGCACTATGTAAAATCTTGTGTATTAATTGAAGTCTAATTTCATTTTTCCCCATAAAAATATAATAATCTGTGCCGGAACGCCAATGGTAAAAATAAGCCAAATATCATAAGAAATAAAAGATAAATATACACACAGTAAAATACTCCATACAAGTAAAGATATAATTAAAAAGTTTAATTTTCGTTTTCCCCAAATAGAGTTAAACACCAGTAAAACAATGCATACAAGGGGAATGGTATATATGTAAATCATCCATAAATTTTGATGCGATTTGTTAAAATACAATCCCAAAAACACAAATGTGAAAGTTGCAATTAAAAAAATCAGTGATGTGGATAAAAGCGTAATAATTAAGCGGTTGCGTTTCTTCTGTTTTGAAATTGTCGGGCAGTTTTTTTCGCTTTCTTTGTGCTCTGATTCCAACAGATAATCCATGGTAACTCCGAAAATATCCACAATTTCTTTTAAAGTAAACACATCAGGAATTGATTCGGCGCGTTCCCATTTTGAAACAGCCTTATCAGAATAGTTCAATTTTTCTCCAAGTTCCGCTTGTGTTAAATTCATTGACTTTCGTAAATCAACAATATTTTTGGCAATAATATATTTTAAATCTTCCATTAAGTCAAATGCCTCCTAAAGAATTTTTGAAAGTTATACGATATTAAAAGGGAAAATTAAGTCAATAATAAGAGGTAAATGTGGACTCTGCTGCCGGTAGAGAGCAATATTAGTTTCTCTACTGAAGTTAAAATAACACGTAGAGACTTGCAAACCCACTATAGGGTGACTTATTTGAAGGCTTTAAATATAATAATATATAATTAAAGCCCTAAATTTAGATTGGAGAATGACGCTATGCAACGCTATTCAATAACATGCTGCTCAACAGCAGACATGTCCAGTGAGTATTTTCAAAAAAGAGCCATACCTTTTGTCTGTTTCCATTTTAGCATAGACGGGAAACAATATTTGGATGATCTGGGAAAGTCCATGCCTTTTGAGGAGTTTTACAAAAAGATTTCTGCCGGCTTTCAGCCGACAACCTCTCAGATTAATGTCCAGGAATATATTGAGTTTTTCGAACCGATTTTAATGGATGGGAAAGACATACTTCACGTCACCTTATCATCCGGTCTATCCGGTTCTTATAATTCGGCTAACATTGCCAAGAATGATCTTTTAGAGAAATATCCGG
This sequence comes from Bacillota bacterium, assembly GCA_030705805.1. Taxonomy (GTDB): domain Bacteria; phylum Bacillota; class Clostridia; order CAKSNL01; family HGM11501; genus JAUZPY01. The sequence goes on from JAUZPY010000061.1 coordinate 2,041, forward strand.
AAAGAAAAATTGAAATTGTCGATTCGTTGGGGGCATCCTCCGGCTCCGGCCTTCTTGTTGATATGCTGGCAGATATGCGGGACAAAGGTGCATCCTATGAAGAGATTTGCCGGTGGGCAGAAAGTAATAAGCTGCTTATTCATCACTGGTTTTTTTCAACAGACTTAACATCCTATATAAAAGGAGGCCGAATCTCTAAATCAGCGGGATTAGTTGGTTCCATTTTAGGAATCTGTCCTCTTTTAGACATGGATGATGCCGGGCATTTGGTTCCGAGAGAAAAAATCCGGACAAAAAAGAGAGTCATCAGTGAAATTGTAGAAAAAATGAAAGACCATGCCGAGGGCGGTGTAAACTACAGCGGCAAGTGTTTTATCTCGCATTCTGCCTGCATAGATGATGCAAATGCAGTTGCAGGATTAGTTGAAGCTGCATTTCCGAATTTAAACGGAAGGGTGACGATCAACAGCATAGGTACGGTCATTGGTTCACACGCCGGTCCCGGAACGGTAGCACTATTTTTTGTTGGAGATAAAAGGACAAATAGCGAAAAGAAGGCTTGAAGCAGGCAAAAAATCAGCTGTTTTACGCACATTTACATTTGCTGCTATGTGCAATTTCGGGTGCGCCCTTCTTTACCACGTTTAATCCTAAAATAACAATTTTTTGACAGGGTCCACAGAAAAGTACACCCGGAAACCTTCCCCCGGTTGTATTTTTTTGTGCCGTTTTATGAAATAGTATATTAGAAAAAGTCAACTATTGGCTCCGTGATTTTTTACATACTGTTCAAGAGCAAATTCAATTTCTTTGTTTGTTGAGCGTTTATTTTCTTTTGCAATTTCTTTGATTTTATTGAGCAATTCTTCTGAAATTCTTAAAGAAAACGGAGTGAAATAGTTTCCTGCCATATCTATCACCTCAAAATTATTTTGATATAGTTATTATATTAATATGATATCAAATAATAAGAATTCATGTTGATATCAATTTGATATCATATTATAATGTATTTAAGGGGTTTATAGAGCTTGATACGAATTGCTATATAAGAAACAGGCAGACCGGTATCAGAAATGTTAAAACCACAGACTATGTTAAAATCAAAGTCATAAATATAATTAATATAGTATATTGATAGATTAAAGGCAGTGATATATGTGGAAGAATCTTCAAAGTTCCATACAGTCCGTGGCTATCAACTATTAGAACAGAATAAAAAATTATTGACCTCTGCAATGGAAGATTATCTTGAGATGATTTACAGAAATAGCTTTGAAAAAGGCTATATACGTATAAATACTCTTTCAGAGCTTTTAAATGTGGCAGCGCCTTCGGCTACAAACATGGTACAAAAATTAGGGAAGCTTGGGCTCCTTGATTATAAAAAATACGGAATTATTTCCTTGACGGGCAACGGAAGGGAGATAGGAGAATTTTTATTGCAGCGCCACAATATTATTGAGCTTTTTTTAAAGAATTTAGGCGTTAGAGAAAACGCTTTATTGGAAACAGAGCTGATTGAGCATAATATTTCTGCGGATACACTTTATAATATAAATATTTTTAATAAATTTCTTGAAAAGAACCCCGATTTCATTCAAAAGTATGAGGAATTTTTGAAATCTCAGTAAATTAATAATTGCTTGCTTATAGGAACCTTTTAGGTTCCTTTTTTGTTTCATCAATATTTTATTTTAAATTTTTACATAATGTAACATATTTATTGTTTAAACATATTGTAGAAATGTAAACAAATTTAGTCTAGGCTAAATTTGTTTACGCTATTAAAATATAAGAAGTGAATAAATTGATTGAAAAAAGCTTTGTTCCGGCAGCCGGTTTCCCGTCGGAACAGCCGATGATAGGAATAGTTTCACAAAACAGCAATAGAGGCATTTTCAGTAAAATTAAAACATTATCTAAATTTTTAGGCCCTGCTTTTATTGTTAGTGTTGCATATATTGACCCCGGAAATTTTGCGACCAACATCAGTGGAGGTTCAAAATTTAATTATACCCTGATTTGGGTTATTCTCTGGAGTAATCTGATGGCAATTTTTCTGCAATCCATGTCAGCAAAGCTCGGCATAGCAACAGGATATAATTTGCCTCAAATGTGTGGAAAAGTTTTTTCAAGAAAAGCTAACTGGTGCTTTTGGGTGGTTGCCGAACTGGCGGCAATGGCAACTGACCTTGCGGAATTCCTTGGGGGTACCCTGGGTTTTTACTTATTATTTAATATACCCATGGTCTATGCAGGATTAATTACTGCTATTTTGACCTTTTTAATTGTTTACATGAGTAAATATGGGCAAAGGGTAATAGAAGTTATTATTTCAGTATTAGTTGGGGTTATTTGTATATCCTACATGATGGAGTTGTTCTTATCGAAACCTGATATTGCTTCGGCAGGAATTCATGCTTTGATACCATCTTTGCCGAATGGTGAAGCTGTACTTATCGCGGTCGGTATGCTTGGTGCTACCGTTATGCCGCATGTTATATATCTGCACTCTCAGCTTGTACAACATAGAAATAACAACCCGACAGAAGAAGAAAAGAAAAAGCATTTGAAAATGGAAAGATTGGATATAACTATAGCGATGAATATTGCATTCATAGTAAATGCAGCTATGCTTATTGTATCGGCAGCTGTATTTTTCCGAAACGGAATGGCGGTTAACACCATTGAGCAGGCACATCAGTCATTAGCACCATTGGTAGGGGAGGCTTCAAGTGCGGCTTTCGGGGTTGCTCTTATAGCGTCGGGCCTTTCCTCCTCTGCCGTCGGCACTATGGCAGGGCAAACCATAATGCAGGGATTCGTCGGGCTGAATATAAATGATAATGTAACAAGGCTTGTAACCATGCTTCCCGGCATGATGATAATCATTCTGGGCGTAAATCCGATGAAGGCACTTGTCTTAAGCCAGGTTACACTCAGCTTTGTACTTCCTGTTGCAATCATTCCTATGCTGCTTATTACCGCGCGTAAAGACCTGATGGGGTCTTTTGTAAATAAACCTGCCACCAATGTGGCAGGATGGCTAATTACAAGCGTCATAATAGCAGCGAACGCTATACTATTATGCTTAACATTTACAGGGCAAGTTTAACTATTCAAAATTCGGTATCTGCTTACAAGTGGCAGATTAAAAAAAACACCTTTAAGGTGTTTTTTTTAATCTGAATAGCCAATATACTTATTATTTTTTTCATAGCTTTAAAATATAAGAGGTTTTAAGTGTAGTACTTTGCCGCTATAAAGCCTATGAAGTCTCGGCTTTCTTATGCTTAAGGGTCCGGCTTTTTAGCCGGCTTCTTTTTGCTTTACAAAAGGAGTGGGGCTGCTTAAAACGATTCTTTAAGCAGCCCTATATTAAGTTATGAGTCAAAGACTTTTTAATTATTCCACATCCTGCAATGCATCGTAGCCTTCTTCTCCGGTACGAACCTTTATAACGTTCTCAACATCGTAAATAAATATCTTGCCGTCACCGATGTGACCTGTGTAAAGAACTTTTTTAGCGGTTTCAATTACCGTTCTTACCGGAACCTTAGCTACCACTATTTCAACCTGTACCTTGGGCAGCAGATTCATTTCCATCTCTACACCACGATAGTATTCTGTTTTACCTTTCTGTATGCCACAGCCAAGTACCTGAGTTACGGTCATACCGGCAACTCCGATTTTATTCAACTCAGTTTTTAAAGCTTCAAACTTACTCTGCTTAGTGATAATATCAATCTTAGTGATTTTTACATCTGAAGCAAGGGCAGCCTGAGGTCTGGAAACAACTTCTACAGGAACAGCCCGGTCGATACTTACAGGAGCGGGAGCGCTTAAAGGCGGATTAACTGTTTCACGGTTTTTGAATCTTGCCAACTGTTTAATCTCTGCGTTATCATCCGAATCATAGTCAAGCTCGGACCTTACAAGCTGACTGTCAGGATATGCAAGAACGCCCATTTCAGGAATATCAAGACCTTCCAGCTCATCCTCCGGGGCAACTCTTAAGCCCCAAACCTTATCAAGAACCTTGAAGAATATATAAGATACGCCAAAGCCCCATATAAACAGAACAGCTACGGCAATTAACTGTGCAACAAACTGTGAGGCATCGCCATAGAATAAGCCTGTAACGCCGCCGGAAACACCGTTGAGGCCGTCACCATAAGAGCCATCTGCAAATAATCCTAATGAAATTACGCCCCAAAGACCGTTAACACAGTGAACAGAAATTGCGCCGACGGGATCGTCTAACTTTAATTTGTTTTCAACAAACGGAACAGCGACACAAACTAATATAGCAGCGATGAAACCAATGATAAATGATGAAATACCATTTACGAATGCGCAGGGAGCAGTAATAGCAACCAGTCCGGCTAATGCTCCGTTAGCTGTCATAGACGGGTCAGGCTTACCGTATTTTATCCACATAAAGAACATAGCGACCAAACCGCCTACTGCGCCGGCTATCATTGTATTTGTAGCAACTACTGAAAGTCTGAAGTCAGACGCATTTAATGTTGAACCTGCATTGAAAGAGAACCAGCAGAAGAACAGAATAATTGTACCGATTATAGCCATTGGTATGTCGTGCCCGGGGAATGCTCTTGAAGAACCGTCTTTTTTGAACTTACCAATTCTGGGACCGATTACAATGGCGCCTGCCAAAGCGAGCATACCGCCCATTGAGTGTACAACCGCAGAACCTGCAAAGTCAACAACGCCATGACCTAAACCAAAGTTTTTACCAAGGGTTGACATCCAGCCGCCGCCCCATACCCAGTTTCCGAAGAAAGGATATAATACCATAGAAATGAAGAACGATGTAATAACCACAGCAGAGTATTTTACTCTTTCTGCCATAGCACCTGTGGGGATTGTAACGGTTGTATCCATAAATACCATCTGGAAGAAGAACAATGCATAAATTCCTGCGTCGTATGTTCCGCTTAAAGCAAAGCCCTTATAACCCATTATTCCGCCAAGACGGGGGATAGAGAGCATTGAGTTAAGCGCCGAACCGCCTGAACCTAAGCTTGCCGCGCCGCCTGAGCCGCCGAACTGTAATGCAAATCCCACAAGGAAATAGCCGACTGCACCAACCAAGAAAACCATAAAGTTCATGGTCATAGTATGGGCAGCATTTTTACCGCGGCAGAAGCCTGTTTCTACCATAGCAAATCCACACTGGAAGAAGAAAACCATAAATGCACAAATCATTACCCAGACATAATTTGAACCGAAATAGGCTTTGTTTGCGATTGATGCAACATCAGATAGTGTTTCGTTGCCGGTAAGAGCAACGTAGGAAGCACCTGTCGGGTCTGCACCCGCTGCGTATACAGTAATCGTAGCAATTGAAGCAATTATTCCGATTACCATAAGCAACGCAAAGATTTTAACTAATTTTTTCACAATACCACCCCATCTTAAAAATTTAATAATTTATTACCTACTTTTTGATAACGATTTTTGTATGTGCTCCTTTTTGAAGTTATACCAGGAAAATTTTGAGGAAGCTTTGTATACTTCAGCTTTTAATTTCCGAACTGACAAGAAATATCTTACTCCGAGGAATAAAACCACCACGCCGAAAATTAAACCGGGGATCTTAGAGTCAAGTACAGTAAAGCTAATGTTGTTTACTGCACTGAAAACGCTGAAAGAGGCGCCTAACAGAATAATCACAATTGAAGCTATATATAGTAGCATTATTGAAACAACCTTGCTTCTTTGGGCGTTTTGCACATATTCTTGATTTTTCATAATTAACACCTCCTAAATCTTTATTAACATATTTTCTTATATATAAAAAAACAAAGAAGTAAAGTTTGATATAAGCAGTTAGCTTTTATCAAATTCGACTTCTTTGCCTAATATATCAGTATAATTATTCAAAGTTTATTATCTTTGCTTTTTGAAATTAGAGTATTTTCTGTAAATAATAAAAAAAGCGCCATGGATGTAATCCATAGCGCCTTTGCTTTTCTTAATTACATTATATTTCGATATCCCCAATTTGTCAATATTTTTTTTGGAAAAAATTAAAAAAATAAATAATATAAGCTTTCTAGGCTCCAGTAAGAGGGATTAATATCATATGCGAATAACAGGTTTGAGTTAAAACACACAATCTAATAAAGGAAAAAAGATGCAGCTTTGCTATTAGATTTTAAGGTAAAAAGAATAGCCCTAAGAAGCTGTTACGGCTTGAAGTCCATAGGTACAGAGTTATCTTGTTAACAAATATGTTAAAATAAAGCCCTTTTAATGCATAAGAACACCTCCCTATTAGATAGGGAGGTGTTCTTTAAATACCCGCTTTTAGATGCGGAGCTTTTCTTTTTATAGAAGTTTTACACCTGAGGCTTTACATGCTGCCAAAGTTTCTTCGTCCCAAACCGAAACCTGAACTTCGCCGATATGTGCTTTGTTTAATAAAAGCATACTCAGCCTTGACTGACCTATACCGCCGCCCATGGTAAGAGGAAGTATGCCGTCAAGCAGTGCTTTGTGGAAGGGCAATTTGGCCCATTCTTCCCTGCCGCGTATTTTTAACTGGCGCATAAGAGACTGCGGATTTACTCTGATACCCATGGAAGAAACCTCAAACTGTTCATCCAAAACATCGTTCCAGAACAATATATCACCGTTTAATTCCCAGTCATCATAGTCGGGAGCACGCCCGTCATGAGGGATACCTGAATTTAACAAACCGCCTATTTGCATAACAAATACTGTTTTATGTATTTTAGTAATTTCTTTCTCTCTATCCCTTGGAGAAAGAGAAGGATACATATCTTCAAGGTCTTGAGAAGTTATAAAAAATACATCTTCAGACAATTTTCCTTTCAGCTCAGGATATATCTTCATCATAGTATCTTGTGTCGTGCAGATAGCCTTAACGATAGCGCGGACAGTTTCTTTCAAAAACTCAATGTTTCTGTCCTTTTCGGAAATAACTTTCTCCCAGTCCCATTGATCCACATAAACCGAATGAAGGTTGTCAAGCTCTTCATCACGACGAACAGCATTCATGTCGGTGTATAATCCGCTGCCTTGACTAAAGGAATATTCATACAGTGCAAGACGCTTCCACTTAGCCAATGAATGAACGATTTGAGCGTTTGTGCCTATTGCGGGAATATCAAACTCAACAGGTCTTTCTACACCGTTTAAATTATCATTAAGACCGCTATCTTCTGTTACGATGAGAGGGGCACTGACTCTTCTGAGATTGAGAGAGCCACTCAAGGTATCTTCAAAGATCCTTTTTAATAATGATATTGCTTTTTGTGTTTCATATAAACCCAATGAAGGCTGATATCCTTCGGGAATTACTGTTTTACTCATAATTTTCACCTGCTATTTCTAAATATCCTATAATTATATAGCACTATTTTCCTATTGTCAATAAAATTATTCTTTATCTTAGGTTCTTATAATCTTTTGGAGTTAATCCTTCATGCTTTTTAAACAGCATAATAAAATAACTGTCATTATCAAAGCCAACGGCCCTGCCGATTTCGGATATACTTAACGTTGGCTCCGCTTTTATTAAAGACTTAGCTTTTTGAATTCTTAACGAAGTAATATATTCAAAAGGACGCATATTTGTATATGTCTTAAACTGGCGGCATAGATGCCCCTCGGACATATTCGATAAATTTGCAAGAAAAGGCAGTTCTATTTTTTTTTGATAGTTTTGTTCGATGTACAAAATTACCGGCTGAAGCTGCTTTTTTAATTGATATATCTGTAAATTCCCTTCTCCTGTACATTCCTTACAGTTTAGGAGTATGGAATAAAGCATAAGGCTGCCTTTTCTGCTCCAATCGGCATCATGCTCGAGAAGCAATATATCAATAAAGCGATTATAAAAATCCATATCATCAGGCATAGTCCAGACATTTGAATCAAAATCAAAGAATCTGTCTGCGGCATATCCTTCATATACTATCCAGCAGGTCTCCCAGGCAGCGGCAGAGGCTTTTCTATAATCATGCGGTGCAAAAGGAGGAATATAAAGCATATCCCCGGGATTAAGATTATATTCCCTCCCGTTTATTATTGCAATGCCATGACCTTTAATAGTATATAAAAGCTGATATGTGTTTGCGCCGTAAGGTCTTAGCACAAGAGTTTCATTATCATATATTCCAATGTTTGTTATGTAAAAAGGCAGAGACTCATCACATTTGACCAGCGGATTAAAGCAGTTATACATGCCTTTGTATTTAAATCGTGCATCAGATTCAGGCATAAGGGACCTCCAAGTTAATATTATTACATTTTTATCAATATTCTTTGATTGAAAAAGGGTTAACCATATGCTAATATATAAATATAATTATATTTAATATTATTTATATGTCAATATATAAGGGGGTAAAAAAATGCGGATTTACGAAAATATCAGTAAAATGTCAGAAAACAGAATGCCTCAGAGGGCTTATTATATTCCTTATGACACACTAGAAAAAGCACTTGCCGGTAAAAAAGAAACATCTGATTATTATAAGCTCTTAAATGGGAAATGGAATTTTAAATATTTTAAAAGGGATATAGATGTTCCGGAGAAAATCGATTTTAAGGACATGATTGATGTTCCCGGAGTATGGCAAAATTTCGGCTATGATAATCACTGGTATACAAATGTGAATTATCATTTTCCGGTTGATCCTCCATTTGTACCGGATGATAATCCCTGCGGAGTTTATTCACGTGACTTTGTTATTGATGAATTTTGGAGCTTTAAAAAGACTTATATTGTTTTTGAAGGAGTGGCGACCTGCCTGTTTTTATACATAAACGGGCAGTATGTCGGCTTTAGTCAGGGTTCAAGAATGCAGGCGGAATTTGATATTACAAAGTATGTGCATTTAGGGGAAAACAATGTTACCGCAAGAGTATTAAAGTACTGCTGCGGAAGCTATATGGAAGATCAGGACTGCTTCAGAATGAATGGAATTTTCAGAGATGTATATCTTCTTTCAAGAGATATAGATCATGTTAATGATGTTGAAATAAAAGCTGATACAAAGAGCCTTACGGTTTCTGCCCCTGAATATGAAATATATGACGGGGACAAGTGCTTGGGTAAAACAGTAAAAGACCCGATTTTATGGAATGCCGAAAAGCCTCATCTTTATACAGTTGTGGTAAAAAGCGGCACTGAGTATATTCCCTTTAAGGTCGGAATGCGTGAGGTCAGCATATCTACCGAAGGAGAGTTTTTGATTAACGGAGTATCGGTAAAGTTTCATGGCGTTAATCATCATGATATTCACCCTAAGTTTGGTTATTACCTGCCGGATGAATTTATGAGAAGTGAACTTCTCAAAATGAAGGATTTAAATATAAATACGATAAGAACGAGCCATTATCCCCCGGCACCGGAATTTTTAAATATTGTAGATGAGCTTGGATTTTACGTTATAGAAGAGGCCGATATAGAAACACACGGATTTTCAACAATGCATGCGTCGGGATTCGGAGTTCCGGGTTACGGAGATACGCCTGACTGGATTTGCAAACAAGAAGAGTGGGAGGGTGCTTTCCTGGAAAGAGCCCAGAGAATGGTAGAGCGTGATAAGAACCACCCTTCCATTGTAATCTGGTCTATGGGCAACGAAAGTAATTACGGAAGAAATTTTGACGCTATGATTGACTATTGCCATAATAGAGATAACACAAGAAAAACCCTCTACGAGAGAGCACAAGTAATAAATGATAAATGCAATATTGATATAAGAAGCATGATGTATACAGCTGTAAGCGATGTTGAAAGATTTGTTAATAACGGTGATGAGCGCCCCTTTATGCTTGTAGAATATTCACATGCAATGGGAAACGGCCCCGGTGACGTAGCAGACTACATTGAAAAATTCTACGCTAATAAAAAATTCATCGGCGGCTGCATTTGGGAGTGGGCAGACCATGTAGTTATGAAAGACGGAGTTCAAAAGTACGGCGGAGATTCGGGAGAGGAAATTCATGACGGAAACTTCTGCTGTGACGGTCTTGTATTTTCCGACAGAAGCTATAAGGCGGGTACTCTTAATGCAAAGTATTCTTATCAATACTTTGCCGCAGAGTTAATCGGGGATAAATTAAAAATA
>JAUZPY010000062.1 GCA_030705805.1 Bacillota bacterium
CATTCCGAACACAGAAGTTAAGCTCTGCAGTGCTGAAAATACTTGGCTGGTGACGGCCCGGGAAAATAGGTCACTGCCGGAACCATATATAACCACGGGTTTTTCCCGTGGTTATATATTCTTAAACAATTCCTGAAAAAGAGTCAGATTTGCCGAAGACATGTGTCTTGTTGGTGTATGATGGTCAGGAAGCGATCCTCCTTAGCTGCGCGAAAATGTGAAGCATTGAAGCAGCTGGAGGTTTTGAGAAGCAAAACCAGAGGTCAGGTAAGTAGAGCACGAATGTATAGTTAGAATAATTTAAATATATTCCTCCTTAGCTCAGTCGGTAGAGCACGCGGCTGTTAACCGCGTTGTCGTTGGTTCGAGCCCAACAGGGGGAGCCAAAAAACAAAAGACTCACGCAATCGCGTGAGTCTTTTTGCTTTGTTGACATGCCATTGTGTAGATATCGATAGCGCGGAGCGATGGAAGCAGCCTGAGGTTTTGAGAAGCAAAACCGAACGGTCAGGTCAGGAGAGGTTTTAACCTCTTCTTTTAATTTTGGATTAAAAGAGATAAAAAAATTTTACTATTTTTTGGAGTATTTTATCGAATTTATAATTTAATGTTGAAATATTACTATAAGTTTGCTAAGATAAAAATGAAATAATGGTCTTTTTGATCATGGAATAATACGGCTAAGGTTTTAGCAAGGTATTTTTAATCGGTTAAAGAAAAGAGGAGACTAAATTGAAGCTTAAAGAAGATACTCTAAAATTGTTTGCAGATGTTGAAAATCGTATAGATCCGGATTGTGAAGATGACTTTCGAAATCAGTGGATACAGTTTCTGGAGAACAGGTTTGAAGGTAATATTTTCACTACCCACCGCAATAAAAAGACAGCGCCATCATTCGTACATGAAGCGATCAATATAAATGATGCAATGGAAAGTTATGAGTTAATGTTAGCATCCCAGCTTATGGGTGTGTCTCATATACTGAGCACTGATAATCAGCTTATATCAGTTCGCTCAAATTATGGAAGTGGAATAATGTCCTCATTATTTGGAGCTGAAATATTTCTTATGCCATATGAGATGAATACCCTTCCCACTACCCGCATTTTTGATGATAACGACAGAATAAGAAAAATTTCCGAAGGCGGTATTCCCAACATAGAAGGAGGCTTTGGAAAGCGAACCTTTGAAATGGGAGAATTGTTCCTTGAGGTTTTTGATAAATATCCTAAAATAAAAAAGTATGTTCCGGTTTATCATCCGGACCTTCAAGGACCTATTGATATTGCGGAGCTTATGTGGGGCTCTGAAATGTTTTATGCTATGTATGATGAACCCTCACTGGTTCATAGACTTCTCAGAGTAATAACTGACACATACAAGGCCTTTTTGGACAAGTGGTTTAAAATGTTTCCGCCCAGCGAGGATTTTAACGTTCATTGGTCGACAGTAATGCATAGAGGCAAAATTCTTTTAAGAGATGACAGTGCAATGAATCTAAGCGATGAGCTATACAGGGAGTTTGCTTACCCGTACGATAACGAACTTCTGGAGTATTATGGAGGTGGGGTTATACATTTTTGCGGCAGGGGAGACCATTATATTGCTTCCATGAGCCGCTCTCCTAAGTTATATGGGATTAATATGACCCAGCCGGAACTTAATGATATGGAAACTATTTATAGAAGTACGGTGGATAAAAACATAAAGATAATGGGATTCAGTCGTAAATGGGCAGAAGAATGCTCAAGAGATTTTCATGGCCAGATGCATTGCCTATGATTAATTAATTCATATAAAACTTTATAGCGGTATAAAGCAGTCCTGCTTTAAGCAAAAGTGGCACCTCTTGAAATTGAGGTGCCACTTTTTTGCGGGCTCATTGAATTTTTCTATAAACAGGAGGGGCCAAGAGTGCCCTTCCGGCAAACTGGGTTTATCTGGTAAAATATTGGGGATTATAATATTATTAAAAGCGTTTATGATTGTGAAAAATATAACAAAGTTATGTTTTAATTATATTGTTTTTTAGCTTTAAAGTATATTGATTATTATTTTTTTATAGGGTATAATTTTAAATGAAATATAAATTTAAAAGGAGGAACGAAAAATGGCAAACAGAATAATTCTTAATGAAACAAGTTATCATGGCGCAGGGGCAATCTTAAACATAGTTAGTGAGGTAATTTCTCGTAAATTGAAAAGGGCCTTTGTATGTTCTGACCCGGACCTTGTTAAATTTGGCGTAACCGATAAGGTACTTAAGGTTCTTAGCGGTGCTTCTCTTTCGTATGAACTATATTCGGACATAAAGCCCAATCCTACAATTGAGAATGTGCAGTCCGGAGTTGAAGCCTTTAAGAAAAGCGGAGCTGATTACATTATTGCCATTGGCGGCGGTTCATCCATGGATACAGCAAAGGCTATAGGTATTATAATCAGCAATCCGGAGTTTGGTGATGTTCGCAGCCTTGAAGGTGTTGCTCCTACAAAGAATCCCAGTGTTCCGATTATAGCAGTGCCTACTACTGCAGGTACTGCAGCAGAGGTAACTATTAACTATGTAATAACTGATGTTGAAAAGAAGAGAAAATTTGTATGTGTAGATCCGCATGATATTCCTATTGTTGCTATTATAGACAGTGACATGATGAGCACGATGCCAAAGGGTCTGACAGCGGCAACAGGTATGGATGCACTGACACATGCAATAGAAGGTTACACTACAAAGGGAGCATGGGAAATGACCGACATGTTCCATCTTAAAGCTATAGAAATAATCGGAAGATCATTGCGTGGTGCTGTTGAAAATACAAAGGAAGGCAGAGAAGATATGGCTTTGGGTCAGTATGTTGCAGGAATGGGCTTTTCAAATGTTGGCCTTGGTATAGTTCATTCAATGGCTCATGCTCTCGGTGCGGTTTATGATACACCACATGGCGTTGCCAACGCAATAATTCTTCCTACGGTAATGGAATATAACGCAGAATGTACGGGTAATAAATACAAGAATATTGCTGCTGCTATGGGCGTGTCGGGGACTGAAAATATGACACAGGATGAGTATAGAAAGGCTGCTGTAGAGGCAGTTCGCAAACTCTCACAAGATGTTGGCATTCCTGCAAATCTTAAGGATATCGTAAAGGATGAAGATATCGGGTTCCTTGCTGAAAGCGCTATGGCTGATGCCTGCCGCCCGGGTAATCCAAAGGACCCCACATTGGAAGACATAATCACTCTTTATAAATCCCTAATGTAAAACAAAGGGCAAAGAATAATTGCCCCTCTAAAAAAATATTGCATAAAAATACGCTTTAAAAGGCTTCTTTAAACCTTTCAAAGCGTATTTTCTTATTTAACAGCTTTATTTTTGTGCAAATTTGACGCAGATTAATTATAATTCAGTTCTTATTTTTAATAATATCCTATAGCTGCTCTAGAGTATGGCAAAATCATCCGGCAAGGAGCCTAAAACAGACCGGCTTTCATTAGCCTTTTACGAATTTGAGGACCCAAAACAGCAGCAATTAAAATTTTAATTAAGTCGCCGAGAATAAAGGGAGTTACACCAACAGCAACTGCGGCACCTATAGTCAATTTACCTTGATATGATAACCAAATTGTGCCAAAGGCATAGCAAACAGCCATGCCTAGCACCATGCCTAAAAAGCACAAAGCCCTTGAATTAAAAAAGCAGTCAATGAAGTACCCTGAGATTGCTGCCATAAAAATAAACCCTATTATAAATCCACCTGTTGGTCCTAATAACTTTGAAGGACCGCCTGAAAAATTAGAAAACACCGGAAGACCTATAAAACCGATTAACATATAAATTAAGTAGCTGACAGTGCCTCTTTTTATGCCAAGAGCATAAAGTGAAAAATAGATTGCCAGATTTGTAAAGGTAACCGGTACAACCCCGATAGGGATTGAAAGAGGCCCGAGAATACAAATTACCGCAGCCATAACCCCTATAATTGTCATTTGATATATTTTTGATTTCTTTACCATAATTGCTCCTCATTAATTAGTATTACAACGATTAGTATATAAGAGCAAAACATGCTTTGTCAACTATATCACCGTATTTTTCTGTTTGAAGCTGCACATTTATCGGGTTTGCCTTAGTGCTTTCTACCTGAAGAGCAGCAATATGGTTTATTATGCAAATCACTAAGGAATGCAGGGATAAAGGTATAATAGTCATTTGCCTAAGAAATACTAATAAGAAAAATTTAGTATTTGGAGTTTATATGAATTTAAAACTAATAAATGAACCGGAGTTATTTCAAGGGAGAAATAAAAAAAGGCGGTATTTTGAAGGATGGTATTTTAAACAAGTATCTAAGGATTTGAAAAGCTCGATCAGTATAATCCCCGGAATATCTATAAATTCAAATGACAAACATGCTTTTATACAAACGATTACTAACATAAATACTGATTCAGTAAATAGGGTTGAAACACATTACCATAAATTTTTGATAGATGATTTCAAATATAATGACGAGCCTTTTTCCTTGGAGATAGGAGATAATAAATTTAGCCTTAGCAAAGTGGAATTAAGGCTGACTGACATTCATGGAACTGTTAATTTTTCTGATTTAACTAAAATAAAAGTAAGCAAAGTGTTTCCTAACAGCATGGGATATTTTGCTTATCTACCGATCATGGAATGTTTCCATGGAATAATAAGTATGAGCCATGATCTTAGTGGAACTCTTACTTTAAATGAAGAAACGATAGATTTTTGTAACGGTAAAGGTTATATAGAAAAAGATTGGGGAACTTCTTTCCCAAAGGAGTATATATGGATACAGTCTAATAACTTTAGTGATTCAGATGCAAGCATTATGTGTTCGATTGCTAATATTCCTTTTTTTGGTGCATCCTTTCAAGGCTTTATATGCAATTTAACTTTTGGAGGAAAGGAATACAGATTTGCCAGTTATAATCACAGCAAGCTGACAAAGGTAAATGATTCCAAGGATGTTCTTAACATTGCAATGGTAAATAGCAAGTTCAAGCTTCTTTTAAGTGCAAAAATGGATGTCTCTGGAACATTAAAATCCCCTAAAAACGGTGCTATGAATAATGTTATAAAAGAAGCTCTTAATGGAACAGTGGATGTAAGGCTGATTAATGAATCAGGTGAAATAGTGTTTGCCGGAATAGGTAACCCTTGCGGCATCGAAAATTTTAAAGACAGTAAGTAACAGGTACTCTTTACACTAAAATAATCACCTTTTTGTAATAAAATACAAATTGTTTCTTTACAATATATACTCACCAATAATCTTATTAAATGAAGTAATGTCAAAGCTACCTTTAAATTCAAATCTTACTTTTCCTAAACCGCTGAACCATAAATCCATTTCACAGTCTAAATCCATCACGCCTGCTGTTTCAACCGAAAAGGCTTGAACCTTACTATAGGGTAATGATGTAAAATCCTTTTTAGTTCCTGTTAATCCCTGTACATTAATAGAAATGATTCTTTTGTTCGTGAATACAACCATATCACGCACGGTTTTAAATGCAGCAAAGACCTCTTCATTATCAATTAACATAGGTTTTACCAGTTGAATACCTTCATTTGCATCCACAGGTTTAAGTTTTAAATAATTTGCGTTTTTAAAATCAATCATTATTAATACCTTCCTTTTTTCTTTTATAAAAATCAAATATAAACATAAAATTTACATCTTAATGGTAATTATAATATAAATTATATGAAAAGTAAATATAATCTTAAAAACTTCACGTTAAAACGTTACAGGCTAATTAAAAAAACAGTAGGTGGAAGGTGGAGAGATGAAATGAGCAATATCCCTGAAAGAGTTCAAATTGAATATATAATCACTTTCCTTCAAATAATAGTTTGGTGGTAAATATCATTTTACTATAAAAAGCCAACAAACTATTAAATTATGAAAGGAAGGTGATGCCCACATGTCAACTAATAAACAAGCCAATAGACTGATAAACGAAAAATCCCCATATCTTCTGCAACATGCATATAATCCGGTTGACTGGTATGCCTGGGGCGAAGAAGCATTCTCCAAAGCTAAGGCTGAAGATAAACCTATTTTTCTTTCCATTGGATACTCAAGTTGCCATTGGTGCCATGTAATGGAAGATGAATCTTTTGAAAGTGAAGAAATTGCAAAGCTTTTAAATGAAAACTATGTTTCAATTAAGGTGGACAGAGAAGAGCGGGCAGATATTGACGCGGTATACATGAATGTATGCCAGACATTGACAGGGAGCGGAGGTTGGCCGCTCACCATAATTATGACGCCTGACCAAAAGCCTTTCTTTGCAGCAACTTATATTCCAAAGACTGCAAGGTATGGACAGGCAGGCCTTGATACGCTGCTTCCAAGGGTTGCCCAAATTTGGGGCAAAGACAAAAAATCCTTATTAGAATCCGGAAATGAAATCAGTAAAGCGGTCAATAGTTTAGATACTCCGGATCAGATAGACGTGCAGCCTCAAAAAGAATTTTTGCAAAGCGCCTATGAACATTTTACAAAAAGATTTGATTCGGTATACAGTGGCTTTGGCGATGCTCCTAAATTTCCGTCACCCCACAATCTTATGTTTTTATTAAGGTATTCATATTATGAAAAGGATAAAACGGCCTCGGATATGGTTGAAAAGACTTTGATTGAAATGTATAAGGGTGGCATATTTGATCATATCGGAGGCGGCTTTTCACGGTATTCCACAGACAGGCAGTGGCTGGTGCCTCATTTTGAAAAAATGCTTTACGATAACGCCCTTTTAATTTATACCTACACCCAGATGTATCAGGTTTCTAAGGACCCTATATATAAAAAAATAGCTGAAAAAACTATTTCCTATGTTCTTAATGAACTGACTGATGAAAACTACGGCTTTTATTGCGGTCAGGACGCTGACAGCGAGGGCGTTGAGGGTAAATATTACGTTTTTACGCCATCTGAAATTGTTGATGTACTTGGAAAAGAAAAGGGCGAAGCTTTTAACAGGCAGTACAATATTACTAAGGAAGGCGACTTTGAAGGATCGAGCATACCAAACCTACTTGGTACAATTGAACTTCAGGATACCGACCCAAAGGATACCCAAAAGTTATATGAATACAGGTTATCAAGGACAAGTTTAAATAAAGATGATAAGGTGGTTACATCCTGGAACGGGCTTATGATTGTTGCTTTAGCTAAAGCAGGCGCTGCTTTTGAAAGCTCAGATTACAAGGACGCTGCAATTAAAGCATATGAGAATATTAAGGAAAGACTGTCAAAAGAGGACGGAAGGCTATATGTAAGATGGCGTGACGGGGAAGCTAAAGGTATAGGCAAAATTGATGACTATGCATTTGTGGCCTGGAGTCTTCTTGAACTATATAACTGTACCTTTGATGTAAAGTATATAAAAGAAACAGTTAAAATTGCCGATATTTTAATAGAGCACTTCTGGGACAATAAAGAAGGAGGCTTTTTCATGTATGCCGACGATGATGAAAAGCTTCTTACAAGACCCAAGGAAATATATGACGGAGCTATGCCGTCGGGCAACTCTGTTTTAGCATTGGTTTTAATTAAGCTATATGAACTGACGGCTGATATTAAATGGCAGAACTATGCTGATAGGCAGTTTGATTATTTGGCAGGGAATATAAAAGACTACCCATGGGCGTCCGCATTTGCTCTTATTGCTATGACTCATGTGCTTTATCCTACAAAACAGCTTATTTGCACAGGTAGTAATTTTGACTTTAAAAGCATTTACAATAACTTTTTACCTGAACTATCGACTATTGTAAAGACAGAAGAAAACGGCAGGGAACTTGCCAGTGCAGCCCCTTTTACCGAATCTTATGAAATCGGTGGAGAAAATAAATATTATTTATGTGAAAACGGTCAATGCAAACAGCCTTCAAATAGTTTGGATTTTGAATTTATCGATAAACAGCTTTAGATTTAAGTCGGAAAACCGACAAGCTGTATTAAAGAAAGCCACCGGCTAATAAACTTAACCTGTTTATTAGCCGGCGGTTTTTTCATGAATACTTAAAGTAATTTAATTTAATTTAATTCTTCCGGTGAAAACCAATGCTTTGTATTGTTAGCTATTTTAACCAAGGTAAGCATAACAGGCACCTCAACTAATACTCCTACAACGGTTGTTAAAGTTGCTCCTGATTTTAAGCCAAACACTGAAATTGCAACTGCAATTGCGAGCTCAAAGAAATTTGATGCACCAATCATACCTCCGGGAGCAGCTACATTATGAGGTAACTTCCAAAGTTTTGCCCAACCATAGGCAATAAAGAATATAAAAAATGTTTGTAATACCATCGGAATTATAAGTAATAATATGTGGAATGGATTTTCAAGTATCCTATCGCCTTGGAAAGAAAGGGATATAATTAAGGTAAGCAAAAGCCCGCTCATTGTATAGCCGTCAAATTTTTTAATAAATACATTATTTAAATAATCTTCGCCCTTTCTTTCTAATATTGCTTTTCTTGTAACCGCACCCGCGGCTAAGGGCAAGACGACATAAAGGACTACAGATAATAAAAGCATTGACCAAGGAATATCAATTCCGCTAATGCCTAAAAGAAACCCAACTATAGGAGTATAAGCAAAAAGTAATATAATATCATTAACCGCAACCTGTATTAATGTATATGCCGGACTCCCGTTAGACAGCTTACTCCAAACAAAAACCATCGCGGTACAAGGGGCAGATGCCAAAAGCACTCCTCCTGCAAGATATTCTTTACCTAAATCATGAGGTATTATATTTTTAAATACAACAAATAAGAAAAATGTCATTATTGCATACATACTAAAAGGTGAAATAAGCCAATTGGTTATACAAGTAACAATTAAAGGCTTTGGTTCTTTGACTGCTTTAACGATACTATTAAAATCAATTTTAATCATCATTGGATAAATCATAACCCAAATTAAAATGGTAACAGGAATTGAAACCCCTAAGAGTTGCAAGCTGCTTAAAAATTCCGGAATACCGGGAACATACTTTCCAATGATAATTCCGATAACCATACAAATTATTACCCACACAGTTGTGTATTTTTCAAAAAAACTAATGTCCTTTTTATTCATATTTAACCCCTTTTATAAATTAAATTCTGCTTTTTACTTTTCATCATCACAAATTTTATCCAAAAAACTTAATACATCTTCTTTTTCTTCATTAAAATTTTCGCATGAAAATGTACTGCTTCTGTATTTAGTTAATCTATCTATATCTTTTTTGTAAGTATCGGCAGTAAGTTGTTCAAAAAGATAATCATATAGTTTTTTATTGTTTGCAATAAAGTCTTCATTTAAAAAATAGTAAACCCATTGGGCCTTTTTCTCGGCATCAATTATATTTAAACTCTTCAGTATATTAAGATGTCTGGATGTGTTTGACTGAGACATTCTAAGTATGCTTTCTATTTCACATACACAAAGTTCTCCTTGTCTTAACAGATTAATTATTCTTAATCTGTTTTCATCGGCTAATGCTTTAAATATTTCTTGAAATTTCATTTTTACCTCCGTATATGATTATATTCAATTATACTCATATAATATGCTTTTAGATTCTTTATGTCAATACTAAAATTGCAAGTAAAAAACATCAAATCGGAATTTATGAAAATTCCGATTTGATGTTAAAATATTATTTAGGTTAGATTTCTTACTTTATAACGGGTAAGCCGTCAAAGCCTTTTTGTAATTCTTCGTCAGAAGGTATATAGTCGCTCATCTTTCCGTCATGGAATTTTTCGTATGCTACCATATCAAAATAGCCTGTTCCTGTAAGACCAAACACAATTGTCTTTTCTTCGCCTGTTTCCTTGCATTTTAAAGCTTCATCAATAGCAGCTTTAATTGCATGACTGCTTTCAGGTGCAGGAAGGATACCTTCAATTCTGGCAAACTCCTCAGCAGCTTTAAAGACAGCTGTTTGTTCAACAGAAATAGCTTCCATAAGTCCGTCATCATATAATTGTGACAATAAGCTGCTCATACCATGATATCTTAATCCTCCGGCATGGTTAGGCGCAGGAATAAAATCGCAGCCGAGAGTGTACATTTTTGCAAGAGGACAAACCTTACCTGTATCGCAGAAGTCATAAGCAAATTTACCTCTGGTAAGGCTTGGGCAGGATGCCGGTTCAACAGCGATGAAACGACAATCAAGATTTCCTTTAATTTTCTCGCCCATGAACGGTGCAATAAGACCGCCGAGATTTGAACCACCGCCGGCGCAGCCAATTATAATGTCCGGTTTTATTCCGTATTTATCAAGAGCTGTTTTTGTTTCAAGACCAATAACGCTTTGATGAAGTAATACCTGATTTAAAACGCTGCCAAGTACATAACGGTACCCTTCGCTTTTGACAGCTACTTCTACAGCCTCGGAAATAGCGCAGCCAAGACTGCCTGTTGTTCCGGGATGTTCCTTTAAAATTCTTTTGCCAACCTCTGTTGTTTCAGATGGGGAAGGGGTTACTGATGCGCCATATGTGCGCATTACTTCACGGCGGAAGGGCTTTTGCTCATATGATACTTTAACCATGTAAACTTTACAGTCTAAGTCAAAATAAGAACAAGCCATAGAGAGAGCAGTGCCCCACTGGCCGGCTCCGGTTTCGGTTGTTACACCTTTTAAGCCCTGCTTTTTAGCGTAATATGCCTGAGCTATTGCAGAGTTTAGTTTATGGCTGCCGCTGGTGTTATTACCCTCAAATTTATAGTAAATTTTTGCGGGCGTCTGAAGCTTTTCTTCAAGGCAATATGCTCTTACAAGAGGAGAGGGTCTGTACATACGGTAAAAGTTCTGAATCTCTTCGGGAATTGCAATTTCTCTGGTGGTATCATCAAGTTCCTGCTTTGCAAGCTCTGTACAGAACACCGGTTCAATCTCTTCTAATTTAACAGGCTTAAGTGTTGCGGGATTTAAAAGTGGCGCCGGCTTATTTACCATGTCTGCACGAAGGTTATACCAAGATTTTGGCATCTCACTTTCTTCAAGATAAATTTTGTAGGGGATTTCTTTTTTTTGCATAAATATGCTCCTTTCTTTATTTTGGGAAGAAGCAATAAAAAAACGCTTCTGTCCCATAACTTGCTGGGACAGAAGCGATAACTTCTGCGGTGCCACCCTGCTTGGCGAATTAATCGCCCACTTAATGCATACTAACATATGCTGACATTTGTTAACGAAGTGTCTCTCCGTCTTGCATACTTTGAGAAAACCCATTTCAGCTCGCCCTCGGAAGTCCATTCGAACTTACGCTTCCTACCGCAATTACACCATCTGCAGCTCTCTATAAGGAAGTAGAATAAGTCTACTTACTCTCCCTCAACGGTTTTATACAGAATAACATTTACAATATATTTTGTCAAGTGTTTTTTTGAAAAAATTTTTTCCTCTTAATTTTATATGCGTTAAATAAAAAAATGATACAGTGCACTATAAAAAATCGCTGCGGTTAAGCTTACATATAGTATAGATTTTACGGTAAGTGAGAAGATGCGGACAGTTATTTCCTTTAAAAGAAATTACTTTCTAAGTATTTTGTGCTATAATCAGGCAGAATAAAGCTTATAAGGATTGCAACACTTATTGTCCGTAACAAACATTATAATGTCTTAAAAGGACATTGATATTATTTTTATGAAATGCTACAATAAAGGAAATAAAATAAAAGGAGAATTACTATGAAAGGTTATAATAAATGGAACTATAAGCCTTTTGTTCTTCAATTTAATCATCCATACATTTGCAGATTGGTGCCGGGCAACACTTCTGTAACTTTCCAGTGGAAAGACGATTACGATAA
>JAUZPY010000063.1 GCA_030705805.1 Bacillota bacterium
AAGCTTTGGACGGACTTCCTCCGGCAAAAATTCACTGTTCTGTATTAGCTGAAGAGGCCGTAAAAACAGCTATCGACGATTATTATAAACGTCAGGGCATTGATAAAGGTATAGCAGTGGAGTGTACAGGATGCTGTGAAAACTGCGAAGGTCATAAGCACGAAGAAGAATAGAAATTTTAATTAATTTAAAGTAAAGACTGTATCTTTGATTCTGATCCCTCAGTTTTAAAGGTGCAGCCTTTATTTTTAATTAAAAAATACTGGAAATTTATCTTTATATGTGATAATATATATTAGTATTATTTTTTATTTTGGAGGACGGCAAAAATGAACTATTTGAAATACTGTATTCTGGGTCTGATTCAAGGGCTTACAGAATTCCTTCCGGTATCAAGCTCCGGACATCTTGCAATTTTTAAGAAGCTTCTGGGCGATGCTACTTTCGGGAGTCTTGGCCTTACATATGATATTCTCCTGCATTTGGCTACGCTGATTGCAGTCTTTGTTGTATTTTATAAAGATGTATGGGAACTTATATGCGGTTTTTTCGGTCTTATAAGAGATATATTTAAGGGGCAGTTGGACTTAAAGAAAAATATATACCAAAGGTTCGTTGTAATGATTATTGTAGCATCTGTTCCTGCGGCTCTTGTAGGTTTTGCTTTAGGGGATGTAATTGAAGAAGCTTTTACTAAATATTTGATTTTAGTTGGCATTACCCTTCTGTTAACCGGAATTTTGCTTTTGGTCAGTGATCGAATTGTTGTCGGTAATGTTGACATAGAAAACATTAAGTTTAAAAATGCCCTTATACCGGGTCTGTTTCAAGCCGCTGCAATTGTACCGGGCTTATCAAGAAGCGGAAGCACTATTACAGGTGCACTTTTTGCCGGATGCAAAAGAGAATTTGCTGTAAAATTTTCTTTTCTTATGTCCATACCGGTTGTATTGGGCTCTGCATTAGTAGATATAATGCATTTAGCAAGCGGAGAAGGCTCTGCTCTTTTGGTTGGCCCTTCTATTGCGGGAATGATAGTTGCAGCTATTGTGGGCTTTCTTTCAATTAAGTTTATGTTAAAGCTCATTGCAAAAAGCAAACTGCATTATTTTGCATACTACTGCTTTGGGGTAGGTCTATTCGTTATTATTTGGCAGATCTTTCGTTAATTTCAAATAAATTGGGGGAATAAAATTGGCTCAGCAAAAAAGAAGAACTATAAAGAAAAAGGAAGAACCTAAGGTATCTTATGAAAAGGATCTTAGAAAGAAAAAAGAAGCTTCACTATCTTCTTCCTCCCAAAAGGAGATTTCCTTTATCGTGCTTATTGCCTCTGCTCTGCTATTAATTCTCGGGATATATACTGATTGGATAGGTTCTTTGGGGTCAGGAATAGCCTGGCTTTTTAAGGGCCTTTTTGGCGTTATCGCTTACATTATTCCATTTGCTCTTATTGCCGCCGGTTTGCACATTATACGTACTCTCAAAAAGGACGAAACCTACGCCCACGTGTATATAGGCGGCCTTGCATTCTTGTGGTCCTTGTCAGGAATCTGGCACTTATTTAGCTATAGTTCATCTCCTGAAACCTACAGTACCATTTCTGACATTTGGAACGGAGGCATAATAGATATGGGAGGCGGAGCATTGGGAGCAGTAGCTTCGGTTCCCCTTTATAAAACAGCTAATGTAACAGGTGCCTGCTTAATACTGATTACCGTTCTTTTGGTGTCTTTTATTATTATGACCGACTTTGCAATTACCAGATTTTTTGCAGGGTTAATCAGAAAAGACCGCTCATCAGATATAAGAGAATCTGAGGATTTTGAGGAAATCAGACACCCCGTGGTTTCAGATATTTCTAATGGAGAAAAAGTTTTAAAAGAAAAGCCTAGAAAGAAAAGAAGTCACTTTCTGGAAGCTGCACTTGACATTGTTCCCAAAGATGTGGACAAGCCTAAAACTGACTATATTCCTCTTCCCCATGCCATAGATAAAATGGGTGAAAGTGGGGAACCGAGTATAAAAATATACAACGACGATTTAAAGCAAAAAAAGCCGCTAGATAAAAATGAAGCTGCTATTGACCCTTCCAAGGCTCCGTTAAAAGGAGAACCGGCTGATATTAAAGCAGAAGGCTCAGAGGAAGCTATAGTAAAGCCTAAGCGTTTAACAGGTGAAATTCCTGTAGAAGTCAAGAAAGAAAACGTACAGATACCTTACAAGTATCCAAAAACCGATTTGCTTATAAAATTAGCGCCGGAAGATAACACTACAAATCCGGCAACATTAAGAGATCAGGCTGCAAAGCTTGTGGAAACCTTGAAGAGCTTTAATATTGAAGTAAAGGTATTGGAAATCAGCAAAGGACCCAGTGTTACCCGCTTTGAGCTGCAGCCAACAGCAGGCATCAGAGTCAGCAGAATAACAAGCTTATCAGATGATATTGCATTAAGTCTTGCTGCAACCGCTGTCAGAATTGAAGCTCCTATTCCCGGCAAAGCAGCTATCGGAATAGAAATCCCCAACTCCAGCATTGCAACAGTATCTATCAGGGACGTTCTTGAAGCAAAAGAGTTTAAAGAAAGCGCTTCTAAGCTTTCATGTGCTTTGGGCAGAGATATTGCCGGAAAATGCATAGTAGGAGATATTTCAAAGATGCCTCATCTTCTTATAGCAGGTGCAACAGGCTCCGGTAAAAGCGTATGTATAAATGCGCTCATTGCAAGCATACTGTTTAAGGCAGATCCAAATGAAGTAAAGCTTATAATGATCGATCCTAAGGTTGTAGAATTAAGTGAATATAACGGTATTCCTCACTTGCTCATACCCGTTGTAACAGACCCAAGAAAGGCTGCAGGCGCTCTAAACTGGGCCGTTCAGGAAATGACCTCAAGATATAAATTTTTCGCAGATAATACTGTTAGAGATATTAAAGGATACAACGCCCTTATGAAGGAGCAGGGTAATCCCTTGCTTCCTCAGATAGTTATTATTATAGACGAGCTGGCTGACCTTATGATGGTTGCCCCAAAAGATGTTGAAAGTTATGTCTGCCGTCTTGCACAGCTTGCAAGAGCTGCAGGAATGCATCTTGTAATTGCAACCCAAAGACCTTCAGTTGATGTTATTACCGGTGTAATAAAAGCCAACATACCGTCAAGAATAGCTTTTGCGGTATCAAGTTATGTTGATTCCCGTACAATTCTTGACGCAGGCGGCGCGGAAAAGCTTTTAGGTCGAGGCGATATGCTTTTTTATCCTATGGGTGCATCAAAGCCTGTACGTATACAGGGTGCATATATATCTGACGATGAGGTAGAAAGACTGGTTAAGTTTGTGAAAAAAGATTCACAAGCAGTATATGATGAAGATATATTAGAAAAACTGGAAAATCAAGGTGATTCTCCCCAAGAGGAGGATGACCCTACAGATGCGGACACCTTGCTTCCTAAAGCAATTGAAATAGTAATTGATGCCGGACAAGCTTCGGTTTCCCTTGTTCAGAGGCGCCTTTCAGTAGGCTACAGCAGAGCGGGAAGGCTGGTTGACCAGATGGAGGAACGCGGTATTATCGGCCCTCATGAGGGCAGTAAGCCCAGAAGCGTTCTTGTAACCAGAGCTGAATATTTATCTATGCTCCAAAATGCAGCCTCACAGCCCCAAAAGAATGATTCAGAACAAATAAAAATGGATATATCAGAGGATGAACCTACGGAAGATTTATACATACCGGGCGAAAAAGAGGAAGAAGAAGAGGATGATATTATAATCATGCCTCCTGAAGGAAAATAAATTTATGTTCTATATTAAATGCCGGCACTAAAGAAAAAAGGCAAAAAACACGGGGCGGCAGCTTAATTCGCTGCCATCTTGTGAGGCATAAGGGAGTAGGACTCCGTATGCCCTGCCCTTGTTAAATTTCCGTCCTTCTTATCTTGTCGATTTTGCAAGGCGTCAGATGCTGCAAGTCTTGCGCGTCTTGAAAAGACAAAAATTTTCCTAAGGGCAAGGTCGTAGAGTTTAAAAACGAAGCAGGAATTGCATTTAAAAGGAGTTTATATGTCAAAAGGTTTCTTACCCATATCGAAGGATGATATGCAAAAGCTAGGCTGGGATTATATAGATTTTTTGTTGGTAACAGGCGACGCATATGTTGACCACCCGTCTTTCGGTCATGCAATTATAGCCAGAGTACTTGAATCAGGCGGATACCGGGTCGGTATTCTTGCCCAGCCTTCATGGGATGACGAAAAGGATTTCTACCGCTTTGGCAAGCCGAGGCTGGGGGTTATGGTTTCAGGCGGAGTAATTGATTCGATGGTAAACCACTATACGGCAGGCAAAAAGCCTAGAAGCTGCGACAGCTATTCACCCGGCGGCAAAGCAGGAATGAGACCTGACAGATGCGTTATAGTATATTGTAATTTAATCAGGAAAGCTTTTGGTGACATTCCTATAATAATCGGCGGCATTGAAGCAAGTCTCAGACGGTTCGCTCATTACGACTACTGGTCAAACAAGGTTAGAAGAAGCATTATTTTTGACAGCCGTGCCGATATGATATCTTATGGTATGGGCGAAAATCAAACTCTGGAAATTGCCCAGTGCCTTGAAAAAGGCTATTTAAAGGATAATATACCGGGAACATGCATTGTTTCTGACAAAGTAAGAAAAGATGCGATAGAGCTTCCTTCCTTCGAAGAAGTATCGTCTGATAAAAAGGCATATGCAAGAGCTGCTCTTATTGAATATGAAGAGCAAGACCCGATAAGGGGAAAAGTTCTTTGCCAAAAGCACGGAAACAAGTATCTTGTACAGAATATTCCGGCTATGCCTCTTACAAGAAGTCAGCTTGACAGGGTTTATTCACTCCCTTATATGAGAAATTATCATCCTTCCTATGAAGCACTTGGCGGTGTCCCTGCCCTGGAGGAAGTTAAGTTCAGCATTGCTTCATCAAGAGGCTGTTTTGGCTCATGCTCTTTTTGCGCTTTAACCATGCATCAAGGAAGAATTGTTCAGTCAAGAAGTGAAGCTTCAATTTTAGCAGAAGCTAAAAAGCTTATTTACGAGCCGGATTTTAAAGGCTATATTCATGATGTAGGCGGACCTACGGCAAATTTCAGAGTCCCCGCCTGCGAAAAGCAGCTTAAAGAAGGCACTTGCAAGCACAGAGAATGTCTCTTCCCTGCACCATGCAAAAACTTAAAAGTTGACCACAGCGAATATCTATCTGTGCTTAAAAAACTTCGGGAACTGCCCGGCATAAAAAAAGTTTTCATCAGAAGCGGCATAAGATATGACTATCTTATATATGACAAAGACGATTCCTTTTTTAATGAGCTGTGTGCTCACCATGTAAGCGGCCAATTAAAAGTCGCTCCGGAGCATGTTTCTGATAATGTGCTTCAATTGATGGGTAAACCTTCGAGACAGGTTTATGAAAAATTTAAAGATAAGTTTTATGAAATAAATAATAGAATCGGCAAGGAACAGTACCTTGTACCATATTTAATGTCAAGCCACCCGGGCAGTACTCTTAATGATGCTATAGAGCTTTCATGTTATTTAAAGAAAAATAAGCTTAGG
This sequence comes from Bacillota bacterium, assembly GCA_030705805.1. GTDB lineage: Bacteria > Bacillota > Clostridia > CAKSNL01 > HGM11501 > JAUZPY01. The sequence continues at coordinate 5,593 of JAUZPY010000063.1, forward strand.
CCTCAGCAGGTTCAGGATTTTTATCCTACTCCCGGCACTTTGTCTACGGCAATGTTTTACACCGGGCTTGATCCAAAAACAATGAAGGAAGTATATGTTGCTAAAACATATGAAGAAAAAGATATGCAAAGGGCGCTGCTTCAATCTTCAAAGCCCGAAAATTATAATATAGTGAAAAAAGCATTAATAAAAGCGGGGCGAGAAGACTTAATCGGAAACGGTGAAAACTGCTTAATCAGAAACAAAAGTGAAGGAAGACAATTTTATGATGATATTAGACGGAAAAAAGGTATCCCAGAGAATAAAGGACGAGGTCGCAAAAGAAGCCCTGGGCCTGAGAGAGAAAGGGATAAGACCCGGCCTGGCCGTAATTCTGGCAGGAAATGATCCTGCTTCCAGGGTGTATGTAAACAATAAGAAGAAGGCCTGTGAATACTGTAACATACATTCCGAAGAATATACCTTTGATGAAAATGTAAAAGAAGAAGCTCTTTTAGAACTCATTGATTGCCTTAATGCATCCAAATCAATACATGGGATTTTAGTCCAGCTTCCTTTGCCTAAACATATAGATGAAAAGAAAATCATAAATGCAATAAGTGAAAAGAAGGATGTTGACGCTTTTACCCCTGCAAATGTAGGTAAAATAATGATTGGTGACTATGACTTTCTTCCCTGTACCCCGGCCGGAGTAATGGAGCTGATCAAAGAGTCGGGAATTGATGTAAAGGGCAAAGAATGTGTCGTTGTCGGGAGAAGTAATATTGTAGGTAAGCCTCAGGCTATGCTTCTTCTTCATTCTCATGGTACCGTTACTATTTGTCACTCAAAAACAGAGAATTTAAAAGAAGTAACAAAACGTGCTGATATCTTGGTAGTTGCCATAGGCAAAGCAAAGTTTATAACAGCCGATATGGTAAAAAAAGGTGCTGTTGTAATTGATGTTGGCATGGATAGAGATGAGGAAGGAAAGCTTTGCGGTGACGTTGATTTTGAATCCGTAAAGGGTGTTGCAGGTGCTATTACTCCGGTTCCCGGAGGAGTAGGGCCTATGACAATTGCAATGCTAATGAAAAACACAATAAAGGCAGCAGCTCTATAATAATATATGGATTTCCGGAAAATTGTATGGAAATCCATTTTTTTGTAACATAATAAAGTTGTTCTACTTGACATTTTGCATAAAAGAAGATAAAATTAATATAATACGGGGAATTTTTTGATTTCAAAAAATTTAATTGTTAATTACCCCGTTTTATATAAAGGAGGTCGTAAGACTAATGTTGCAGTACATCATTGGCGGTATCGGACTTGTACTTGTTATTATAGTCGGAATCGTTGCTTTCAAAGCAGGGATTACATATAATCGCAAGATATCCGAAGCCGAAATAGGAAGTGCTGAGGAAGAAGCAAAAAGAATTGTTGACGAAGCACTAAAGACAGCTGAAAGCAAGAAAAAAGAAGCATTGCTAGAAGCAAAAGAAGAAATTCACAGAAACAGAACAGAATTTGATAAAGAAGTAAAAGAGAGAAGAAGCGAAATATCTAAACAGGAAAACCGTCTGCATCAAAAAGAAGCAACTCTTGATAAAAAGACGGAGGTCCTTGAGCAAAAGGAAGAAACTTTGGGGCAGAAGTTCAAAGATTTGGACACTGAAAAAGACGCACTTGTTAAGCTTCAGTCAGAAGAAAGAGAAAAGCTTGAAAAAATTGCAGGTCTTACTGCTGAAGAAGCTAAGGAATATTTGCTCAAAAACATTGAAAGTGATGTTAGACACGAAGCTGCTATTATGGTTAAGGACATTGAGCAGCAGGCAAAGGAAGATGCTGATACAAAAGCAAGGAATATAATAGGCTATGTGCTCCAGAAATGTGCAGCCGATCATGTGGCCGAAACTACTGTAAGTGTAGTAGCTCTTCCTAACGATGAAATGAAGGGGCGTATCATCGGTCGTGAGGGACGTAATATAAGAGCGCTTGAAACCTTGACCGGTATTGATTTGATTATTGACGATACTCCCGAAGCTGTTATTCTTTCGGGTTTTGATCCCATAAGAAGAGAAGTTGCAAAAATTACTTTGGAGAAGCTTATAGTAGACGGCAGAATTCATCCTACAAGAATTGAAGAAACCGTTGAAAGAGCTAAAAAAGAAATTGATCACACCATTAAACAAGAAGGCGAGCAGGCAACCTTTGATACCAATGTACACGGTTTACATCCGGAAATAGTAAAGCTTTTAGGTAAACTTAAATTTAGAACCAGCTATGGTCAAAACGTATTAATGCATTCCGTTGAAGTTTCCTATTTGTCAGGCTTAATGGCAGGTGAGCTTGGAGCAGATATTACAATTGCCAAGAGAGCAGGCCTTTTGCATGACTTAGGCAAAGCTGTTGACCATGAAGTTGAAGGTTCACACGTTACTATCGGCGTAGACATTGCAAAAAAATACGGTGAAAGCTTTGAAGTATGCCATGCTATTGAAGCACATCATGGTGACGTACAGCCGCAAACTTTAATAGCTTGTATAGTACAGGCTGCTGACGCTATATCCGCTGCAAGACCCGGTGCAAGACGTGAGAATATTGAAAACTATATTAAACGTCTTCAGAAACTTGAAGAAATTGCCGATTCTTTTGATGGTGTTGAGAAGTCATATGCTATTCAGGCAGGCAGAGAAATCAGAATTGTTGTTAAGCCTGAAATCGTTGATGACGAAGGAATGGTACTTGTTGCAAGAGATATTGTTAAGCGAATTGAGTCTGAGCTTGAATATCCCGGTCAAATTAAGGTTAACGTAATAAGAGAAACAAGAGCGACCGATTTTGCAAAGTAAAATGTTTTAAAAAAGTCAGGAAAGGTTTCTTTCCTGACTTTTTTTGTAAAGGATGATTATATGAAAATTCTCTTTATAGGTGATATCGTCGGACGAAGTGGAAGAAAAGCTGTTTTTAAAAATTTAGAAGATGTAAAAACTAAATACGGAATTGACTTTTGTATAGCTAACGGTGAAAATTCTGCCGGAGGACTTGGGATGACTCCCGCAATATATGAGGAATTATCCTGTGCCGGAGTTGATTTTTTTACCATGGGAAACCATACCTTCAGCAAAAGCGAAATTGATACCCTTTTTAAAAACGGAGAAAATCTTGTTCGACCGGCAAACTATAAGGAAAAAGTAGCGGGCGAAGGGTATGCAATAATTCATGTAAAAAACGGTGTTAAGCTTGGAATTATTAATCTTTCAGGAAGGGTATATATGGACGGAGACTTTGATAATCCCTTTACTGTCTGTAAGTCATTAGTTGACACAATAAGAAAAAGCACCAACTGTATCTTTGTAGATTTTCACGCAGAAGCTACCAGTGAAAAAATTGCTTTAGGCTTTTATCTCGACGGACTTGTAAGCTGCATTGCAGGTACCCATACTCACGTTCAAACAAGCGATGCCAGAGTTCTTCCGAACGGTACAGCTTACATCACTGATGTGGGCATGACGGGGCCTTTAAACAGCGTTTTAGGCCTTAAAACAGAGATTGCTGTGGACAGGTTTGTCAAAGATGAAAAAAGCCACTATCAGCAGTCTGAAGAGCCGTCTTTGTTCAGAGCTATAATAGTGGATATTGATGAAGCTACAGGCCATTCCGGCAGCATAGAAACATTAGAACTATGAAAATATATCAAAACTTGAAAGAGCATTGAATAATTATAGTTATATAAAGTATTAAAAATTTGTAAGATCATTAAAAAAATGTTTTTAAATTAAATGAGCGTTTACGCATCTGACATACCCGGCATTTAATAAAAATATAAAGATAAAAGCATTGGAAAAATCCAATGCTTTTTTTGTATGATAAACATTCTCCGGGCTTTAGGCAAATGTTTATTATCTCTTTCTCTTTTTAAACTTCCTTTTTCTGCCCATGTAAAAAAGGACCTTATCAGATGCGAGCAGATAAAATACAAATAAAAATGTGTAAAACATTTGAAATACTAAAATGTCATTATTCCAAGAAAGAGTGTTTTTTACAAGGTATACTCCTTTAATCAGCGAACCGGCAATGACCGGTAAAAAAATAGACATACCTAAAATGTTATCCAGTAATATAAAAATCAGCGATATTATAAGAAATATATTTATTAATAATAATATATAAAAATTAAGGTCATAAGAATCATAACAAATACTTTGTATGGTAAGTAAAATGACCGGAATCATCATAAGGCACGCAGAAACTCTCGGCCTCTTTCTTACATTTACAAATATTAATATAATAAAAACCGCTATAACAAAAGCTTCAACATAATACCCGCCTTGTCCTAAAAACATCTGCATATAATCCACTATATAGTTCATACAGTCACCCTCTATGAGATTGTTCATCACTATTTACTATACAAGTTTACCCCACTATATATAAAATTAATATATGTTAAAGGTTCTTTTTATGCCTAATTTGTTTTTTTCATATTATTAAGTTTCTCAAAAGTCATAAATGTAAGTATTCTGTCGACAGCAAAGTAATATACAACGTAAAGGGAAAAATAAGATAAAAACTTAAGGGTATCAAGAGCATCCCATAGCACAATATTAAGAGCAAGGTAAACTCCCCATAAAATTCCGCCTGCTATTATCGGAACAAATATAAATATTCTAATTTTACTGTAGGCGGCAAGAAAAAAGACGCTTACAATAAAAATAATATTTATAATAATCATAACTGTCATAAAGGGGTCCAAAGGCCCTAAAATTAAGTATTTAATAATAAGACCAAGAGCCGGAAATATCATAAGTATTGAAGCAAGTCTAGGTTTTTTCTCTACCAAGGAAAAAATAAGTATACTGAAAGCAATTATAATTGCAGGGTCAAGCAAACATTGTATCTGCTCATATGTTAACGCAATCATATTTTAGGCACCTTTTCTAAATAATTTTTATATTTATAACGTTTCTTTAAATTTTCTTTCGGAAACTACATCAAAATTACAGCTTCTCGCTTTAATTTAATCAATAAAATATGTAGTGCTTCATTTCTTAGCTCTAAGAATTTTCCATGCATTTCTATGAAAAACAGCATCGGCATATTCCGGAAATTTTTCTTCTGCAATTTTTTTAGCCGCTCCAAGAGAGCATTTTCTTGTTTCCGTATTATGCATATCACTCCCCGCAACACATATTGCAACATTTTCCAAAACTTTCTTAATGCGTCGTCTTGAGCTTATGCTTAAAAAGCTATCTGAATTTACCTGAAAAACAATATCATTTACCCGAAGAATTTTTTCAAAATTATGTTTAAATACAAAATACCTCTCCACATGGGCAATAATAGGTTTTATTCCTTTATCTATAAGAGATTTTAAAAATTCCAAATTCATATCGGTCCAGATTCTGTAAGGAAGCTCTACAAGCATACAGTTCGTACCTTCTATGCAAAGCTTTCTGAAATCTGTAAAAAGTGTAACATCAACATCTAAATATACTTCAAATCCAAGCTTTATGTCGGGTATCTTAAGATTAGATTCTTCAGCTTTTTTATTTAAAGAACAGTAAGCTTCCTGTCGTCTTTTTATGCTATCTAAAATCATATCATCGTCGTGAACTACGCAGTGGGGTGTTGCAACAACAATTGATATGCCTTGCTTTTTGCTATCCGTCAGCATGCTTAGGGATTCTTCTACATCTGATGCCCCATCATCTACGCCGGGAAGGACGTGTGAATGCATATCTATCATCTTTTACTCCTTAGTCCTAATAGCTATTGTGGCTGTGTATACATCTTTTGCTCCGGACTTTATTAATACCTTTGAACATTCATTCAGTGTTGCACCTGTAGTAAACACGTCATCAATAATAAGGATCCTTTTACCCTTAACGTCACCGGATGATTCATAGGCTCCATGTACATTAATGATACGCTGATTAGCGGTAAGCTCTTTTTGCTTAGCTGTTCTGCGCTTTTGTATGAGATATTCTTTGCAAGGCACATTTATTTTTTCAGCTGTATACTTTGCGAGAAAATATGTTATGCAGATTCCTTTTTTTAGTTCTTCTTCCTTATACATAGGAACAAAGGTCACTGCATCAATCTGAACATTTTGTTTAATTTTATCACCCAAAAGACCGGCTATCGGCCTTATAAATGAGTAGTTTTTATACTTTAAATTCAATGCTACATTTTTTGATTCATCGTTGTATTTAAAAAGAGAAATGTTTTTATTAAAATAATGCTTCAAATTCCTGCATCTTCCGCAAATAGGGCTTTC
>JAUZPY010000064.1 GCA_030705805.1 Bacillota bacterium
AAAGTTCATTAGTAAAATCATCGATATCATTAGGAATATCTACTCTTTCAGGCTCTCCTAAAAATGTGGGAATAGGGTTGCCGTCACATACATATGTGTGGATAAAATGACCCACTCCACTAATCGGAGCATAAGAATAGGTAAACCTGTTGCATGCCGAGCCTTCTGCATCTGCGCTCTTTAAAATGCTCATTTTATACGAAAAGTCGCCATCCCCAAAGGTAAGCATTCCGCTGATTCTGGGTGTAAAATTCGGACTGTCAGGTTCAAAGCTTCTGGTATTTAAAGCTTCTTCAAAAGTTTTTCCTGAAGATAAGTATTTAAATATCGTATTTGTCTGATCTCCGTTTGTTACTATCAAATTATTTTTATATACTTTAACGGGAGAATAAATAATCAAAGAGGGATCCTTAACTTTTGAAGCGTCAAAAGCTTCTGTAATCAGTTCCCCGTCATTTTTTTCCGTAAAAATACGGTTACGGCTGTTTTCGCTTCTTCCCATAATAAAGTAAGCTATTGCTGCCTTTTCCCCGTTTTCACTTTTCCCGATAATAATACCTCTGCCGGGATAGGAATTCCCTTTTAAAAGCTCTTCTGCAGTATCTGTTATATAGACGTTCATTTTACCCTTCCTTTCATTATTTCAGCTGAAACTTTTTCTGCAGCCATTGGAAGAATAACCCACTCAGCCTCTTCCATTACTCTCTTTTGCAGAATTTCCGGAGTATCTCCTTCTTCTACGGAAACTGCTTTCTGCATTATAATTTTTCCGCCATCCGGTATTTCATTGACAAAATGCACCGTCGCCCCGGTCACCTTTACTCCATAGTTAAGCGCTTCTCTATGAACGTTAAGTCCATAGTAGCCCTTGCCACAAAAGGACGGGATTAAGGCCGGGTGCACATTAATTATCCGATCTTTAAAATGATGAGTGAACTTTTCACTTAAGATGCACATAAAGCCTGCAAGTATAATAAGCTCCGCTTTCTCCGCCTCTAACGCCTCAATAAGTCTGTCTTCAAAGCTCAGAGCTTGTCCTTCATCTTTTTGCGAAATTACAACACCCTTAACCCCGGCATTACTTGCCCTTGTCAAAGCATAGGCATCCTTTTTATTTGAAATAACTAAAGTTATTTTTCCGCTTTTTAAAATTCCGCTTTTTTCGGCATCCAAAAGTGCCTGAAGATTCGTACCTCCTCCGGACACCAGTACTGCAATTTTGGTTTTTTCAGTCATAGCTAACCTCCAAATTAGGAAAGTCTGATTTTTTCTTCGCCTTTTGCGATTTCTCCTATAATATAAGCTTCTTCTCCGGCTTCTCTTAAAATCTCCAAAGCTTTCTCTGCATCTTCTTTTGATACTACAACGCTCATACCAACACCCATGTTGTAAGTATTGTACATATCTCTCTCGTCGATTTTTCCGGCTTCTTTTATTAATTCAAAAATAGGAAGTACCTTTACAGCCTTTTTCTCAATTACGGCTGTGAGCCCGTCGGGTATGCTTCTTGGAATATTCTCATAAAACCCGCCGCCGGTAATGTGGGATACGCCCTTTACGGTAACATTGCCGAATAATTTAAGCATCGGCTTTACATATATCTTTGTAGGGGTTAAAAGAGTCTCTCCTAATGACTTGCCCGAAAGGTAGGAAACCGGTTTCTTTATATCTGCTTTTTCTACGTCAAAAACCTTTCTTACAAGTGAAAAACCATTGGAGTGAACGCCTGACGAAGGAAGCGCTATTATAACATCTCCTTCTGTCATTTTGGAAGAATCTATTATTTTATTTTTGTCTACAACTCCAACGCTGAAGCCGGCTAAATCATATTCATCTATCGGATAAAACCCCGGCATTTCTGCTGTTTCTCCGCCAATTAATGCACAGCCCGACTGAACGCAGCCTTCAGCTACACCTTTTACAATATCAGCTATTTTCTCGGGAACATTTTTTCCGCAAGCAATATAGTCTAAAAAGAATAACGGTTTTGCGCCGCAGCAAATTATATCGTTTACACACATTGCTACGCAGTCTATTCCTACTGTATCATGCTTGTCCATAAGAAATGCTATTTTAAGTTTTGTGCCAACTCCGTCGGTTCCGCTGACAAGTACCGGATTATTGATACCGGTTAAATCCAAAGAAAATAGCCCTCCAAAACCTCCGATACCCGTGAGCACTCCGGGAACCATAGTTTTGGCAATATGTTTTTTCATAAGTTCTACGGCTTTATAGCCGGCAGTAATATCAACGCCTGCTTCTTTGTAACTCTGTGATTGTGAATCTTTCATATAATTATCCTTTCCCGTTTCAAAGTATATTTTATCCGGTACCCGGTTGATTCCCTTACCTTAGCCTGATGTTTAAATTATGTAAAATACCTATTTTGCCTACGCAAAAAGGTTTAAATACGCATTTCATCATTACCTATAGCAGTCATATTTAGATCTAAGCAGAGGACATATCTTTTTATTTTTACCGATTTATACAAGCAAAGACGCTTTTATATGTTTTTATTTATATTATTATTCTTTTCAAGTACCTTTTGAGCATTTTCTTTTCTCTTTGATTCAAGTTTTATAGCAAGATCCTTATCTTCTACGGCAAGTATTTGTATACATAATAAAGCGGCATTAGCAGCCCCGTCAATCGCAACTGTAGCTACAGGGATACCGGAAGGCATCTGTACAGTGGATAGAAGGGCATCCATACCGCCTAAATCGTTATTTGATTTTACGGGAACACCTATAACCGGCAAAGTTGTGTTTGCAGCGATAGCTCCCGCAAGGTGAGCTGCCATACCTGCAATAGCAATAATTGAAGAATATCCGTTTTCTCTTGCACTTTGAGAAAATTCTTGAGTTTCTTTTGGTGTTCTGTGAGCAGACAATATTTTAACATCATACTCTACATCAAATTCTTTTAGAGTCTTCATAGCTTTTTCTGCTATCGGGAAATCGCTATCGCTTCCCATTATTATGGCAACCTTTTTCATGCTTTTCCTCCATTATTATAAAAAATAATAAGGCAGTTCTACTCCTTTGAATAGAACTGCCCAGACGGTCGGCTAACCAAAACTTTTGCTTCCCTGTGGTTTCCCACTTATCCGTCAGTCACAAAAGTATATCTGTCTTTATTTTAACATAGCTGTTATATATTGTCAAGAATTCCTAATTCGTTAAACCGTCAAAAAAATATCAATTATTTTAAATGCGCTTAGCATTTTTTACATATATCTGCATTTAAATTCATTTATGTCAATTTTCTTCCCTGTCAGCCTGGATTCTTCCGCTGCAAAAGCCATCATATGAGACTGGCCTATAAAACTGTCATACTTATAATTGCCGCTCTTAATGGATTCTGCAAGATAATCAATTATGCCCTTGTCTCCGCCGCCGTGGCGCAGGCCATCATCTTTTAATTTTATTTTTTCTACTTTGTCAGTATTAAAATTTGAGTATAGTATTTCTTCTTTTTCCAAACTGCCCCCAAGCTCTCCTTCTGTTCCCATTATTTTTATAGTTCGGCTGTTTTCAAGCGTAAATGCACATACCGTAAACACTGCCGTTATACCGTCTTCAAATTCCATAGATGTAACCTGATGGTCACACATATTGTTATCACAATGATAAACGCAACGCCCGTACGGACTTGTCTTTAAATATTCCCTGATCTTTTCTTCATCGTCTCCGCATTCAAACTTTGCGATAAAGTATTTGCCTTTGCCTGTCGTATACAGTGCCTTGGCATTATATTTACAGCTGTTCTCGTAAGGGCATCCTTCATGGCATCTTAACGGCGCACCCGCCGGTGCGTTATCTGCACTAAAGTAGGAGCCTTTTCCGTAAGATGATATGTTTATGCAATCTTTTCCGGTAAGATACAAAAGCAAATCCAAATCATGACAGGACTTTGCCAATATTAAAGGCGGCGATACATGTGTATTGTTCCATTGCCCTCTTACATAACTGTGGGCATGGTGCCAATACCCTTCATTTTCATTATGCTGAATCGATATAATCTTACCGATTTTCCCCTCTTCTATGTATTTTTTTAGGGTCTTAAAAACCTTCGCGTATCGCAGCACGAAGCCTGTCATAAATACCCTGTCATAGCTTTTAGCTGCCTTATCAAGTATTGCCACATCTTCAGGGGTCGCAGCTATAGGCTTTTCCAAAAGAATATGATACTTTTTTTCCATAGCCATGAGGGTAGGTTCAAGGTGCATTTTATCCATCGTGCATATCAGAACACAGTCTGCTAATCTATCTCTTTTAAACAGCTCCCTATAATCCGAAAAACACATATCATCGGATATTTGATAGAGCTCCTTAAAGTTGTTTCGCTTAAGCTCGTCAGGCTCTGCCACTCCGACAATTCTCATGTCTTTTCTTTTTGCAATAAAGGGTGCATAGGCTTCTTTTCCTCTGCCTCCCGCACCTACGATTATACAAGTAATAACATCCATAGCCTTTTCTCCCCGGTTTGTTTTCTCTATTTTACTATATAAATTACTTTATAGCAATGTATTTTGTTCCGCCAAAGGTGCATTTTCCTGCGCAAAGATAATCGACAAAAACTTTTTTGCAATAAAAGAGGGCTTTTTAAGCCCTCTCTTATCAGTTGTACTTAAAGTAATTTTTTTCAGTCTATTTGCAGTATATTTAAAGATTTCACTCAGATATTATTTTAAAATAACATTTTTTACATTATTATTTGTTTCATATATAAACTCTTTAAGGCTTTCAACCTTTTTTCCGTTATAGAAAAGACCGTCAATTGTAAAGTTTTCAAATATCGTATTTTCTGATAAGGACATTATGTGAATTTTAATCGGCGGCACTCCCTTTTCTGCGTTTACAAAAATATTTTTGTAAAGAATGTCTCGGACGCCTGCAAAGCTGTTTTTATCAACCTTCCACCTGCTTGTATTAAACTTATGGTTATCAGCCCATATAAGTATGGGTACGCCTGTAATCTTGCCGTCATATTTTTGTTCATCTGAAGCCTGAAAAATCTCCAGCCTTGTAGATACTTGATATTCAACGTTCAGATTTTCAAAGGTTATATTGTGAATATCTCCCGTATTGCCATTTTGTATGTCTATAGCGGATGCAGAATTATGTATTAAATCGCAGTTTTTAAAGGTTATGTTTTTATACTCTTTTGCACTTGTTTCAATGCCAATTTCACAAGTTCTGCCCCAGCCGCACCAAAGAACGCAGTTCTCCACAAGTATATTTTCTACAGCCTTTGGACTTTCGTAAATGCCTTTTATGGAAATTACATCATCAAAGGCTCTTACAAATGTATTTTTTATGGTTATATTACTGCTGTTTACAAGGTCAATACCGTCTGTATTATACCTCCATTGACCTACTATTTTAATATTATTAATAACTATATTTTCACAATCGAAAAACGCCATTACCCATATTGCGGAGTTTCTAAAAATTACACCATCAATCTCGATGTTTTTTGTATTGTACATTTTCATGTTGCCCTTAGTTCCGGGTGTATAAGCACCATAAAAAGCACGTTCCTCTGAGCTATCGTCCATTATTCCGTGCCCAAATATTTTGACATTTTCTGCTCCGTCACAAAATACAGAACCAAAAACAACAGCTCCGGCATCAATATAAATACTTTCATTGCTTTTTAATTTTATGATTCCCGGGATATGAACTCCTGGTCCGAAATAATAAGTGGCCTTATCTTTTTCAGGATAATTTTCTACACCATTGAAAAATATATGCAGTGCAAAATGTTCGTCGTCCGGTTCCAAAACATACTGGCCCGGTTTAGCTAATGTAAAGGTTATCTTTTCATTTTCTGTCTGTACCTTTATGTTTTTTGAAAGTGGTCTGACAACTGCCCTTTTAAAGCTTCTTTTGCTTATTACTTCCAATGTTACTTCCTCATCTGCGTTAAAGCTTATGTGAGAAGCCAGTTCTGTCTGATCAATGCTTCTCTGATATCCTGGCCAAATTCTGTTAAAAGGTATCGCCGAAACTCTGCAAGAAAGCACCTGACAAGGCTTTCCGTTAATTCTTACTTCATAATCACCGCTCAGTATATCTGTTTCATATGCGTCTATCGGCATTTCCGGAATTGTAATCATAATATCCCCCCACAATCTTAAGAGCATCTGATGTTAGAGTAACATTAGCAAACTTAAATGTCAAGAAACAATAAAGCCGAGAAAATTAATTTTCTCGGCTTTATTGTTTTATATCTTAATTTTATTTTTATTTATTTCTTTCATTACGTTATCCCAACGTTCTTTATGACTTTCATGTGTATATAAAGGTTCAAATCCCAGTGAAAGATACATGCTGATCGCAGGAATTCTACTATCATCTGTTGAAAGAACTGTGCTTTTATATCCTCTTTGCGCAAGAGAATAAAGAGCTGCTAAACAAACAAGCTTTCCTGCTCCAAGTCCTCTTGCCTCCTTGCTGGTCCCAATCATTCTAAACCAGCCTTCCCCGGGAAAGTCGGCCTTCTCTACCGCAGTAGCCGTTGCAATGTCAACCCCGTCTTTGCTTACATATAAAACATATTCAGGTTTATAGCCGCCGCCTTCAACGATGGTCTTTTGAAAACTGAATTTGGTTCCAAAAGCGCTTTCAATAATTTTTTCCCAAACGTCTTCATTACCTTGAACATGGGTGTGTAAGGTGAAACCTTTAGGTATTACCAGAGGCTTAAGGTTATCAAGATGGGTATTCCGCATAAAAAGCTGTGGCAGTGCTCCCATTGCTTTCAGCCCCTTTCATTTTTCTTTCTGTCAGCAGAAAGAACTTCAAATTCCGAAGGAGGATTTCCAAGGTCAGGTACATTAAGGACTTCTCCGCCTCTTAATGCACTTTCATGGGCGGTTAATCCGGGAAGATTATACCTTGCTGCCTGCCATGCATTTGTGGGAGATAATTTTCCTGTCATATAGGCCTCGCAAAAATCGTCTACCATAAACTTATGAGTGCCGGCATGATTGGTTGCAAGAGGTTTCAATTCTTCAGGAAGTCTGTCAATTTTTTGTATCGGAGCCTCTCCGCTACTCCATGTACCATTGCAAACCTTCTGTTTAAATTCAGGGTCATCCTTATGTTCAGTCATTTCAATGGGATTCAGCAAATCGCTGACATCTTCAAAGAAGGTTTGCTTTTCGGGCATTGTTACATAGCTGTGCTGAACCATGGAGCATTCATAAGATGCCTTTGTGCCGTTAAAGCAACTGATATATGTAGGAGGAGTGTTCCAAGCTACTCTTCTGTTCTCACTTATACGTGCGATACCGCCGTTTGCCAGCTGAAGAAGCATAGATGTATTGGAAAATGGATTATCCCAATAATTTTTTCCCTTGCCGAAAATCTCCGGATCCAGCTTATCTACATATCCAAAGGCAGATACCTTTAACGCATATGTATTTGCCGAGGAAAGTACCATTGAGGTTGAGTGCGTAGGATAATAAAAAGGAGGAAGCCCAGCCATCATGCGCCACTTGTCACCCTCTGTATATTTAAAGGTATCATACAAATGCTTCATGTCGTGATTATACTGTGCCTCGGCATAAACCATATCACCCATTTCACCGCTGGCATATTTCTGACGGCAGAATATAGCTGCAGGACGATAAATTCCTGTTTCCCCCATTGAATAAGTAAGCCCTGTTTCTTTTACAAGCCTTACAATCTCCTTTATCTCTTCAACCGAAGTTGCCATAGGCACTGCGCTGTAAACATTTTTTCCGGCCTTTAAAGCCGCTATTGCCATCTCTCCGTGCTGATTTCTCTGAGAAAAGATTGCAACAGTGTTTATTTCATCACTTGCAAGCATGTCTGCATATGAATCAAAGATTTTATTAACATGAAACAGATCATCATATTCTTTGCATCTTTCAGGAAACTTGTCAGTTACCGCAACAAATTCAACTGCCGGATGAGCTTTAAATAAAGGTACAAAAGACCGGCAAAATTGCCCACACCCAACAAAGCCTATTCTTATTTTTTCTCTCATAATGACAGTCCTTTCTTTTATTGATATTGTTCATGATTATTATAGCATTCGCCCCCTATTCTTACCATGTATTATAGTTGCTATATTCTTGTAAATTTGTTGCATATTTATTGAAAGTATGCTATATTTATATATATAATACTTGTAATTATGAAGAGAGCTGATTATAATGAGTTACATAACGGAACGCTATGATATTGAAGGATTACCTAATCAAAGCCTTGCCATTGCTCAATGTGGTTGGCAAAAATGCCATGGGGGCCATGGCTGCGGTCCCTTTGTTTATAGGCATTATGCTATGCACTTTATAACTAAGGGTAAGGGGGTTTACCGTCTACAAGGTCAAAGCTATAATCTTGGCCCCGGAGATGGCTTTTTAATAATACCGGGCATCTCAAACTATTATGTAGCTGACGACAAAGATCCCTGGGAGTATATTTATGCGTCCTTTTACGGAGCGGATGCTGATACATTAATTCACTGCGCAGGTCTTGATGAAGAGAATATTACTTTTTCTTTTGCTCTTGACGACTCAATGGTAAAAGACCTTAATGCAATGCATGCTGCCAGTCGGAGTTATGATGCCAAGGGGTATGACGTCATTGGCTATTTCTTATTGGTTATGAGCCGTCTTATAAAGGATTACTCAAAAAAGAACAATGAAGTGTTTTTGCCTGAGCACTATATTAAAAAGGCTGGTATATATATAGAAAATAACTATCCATATAATATTACAGTTTCAGATATTGCAAAATACGTTGGAATAGACCGTACTTATCTTTACCGCATATTTAGAGATAAGCTGCATCTTTCAGTTTCGGAGTACCTGATTAACTACCGCCTTGAAAGGGCCGTAGAGCTTATGAAGCACGATAATCTTTCCATGCAGGAAATTGCTTTATCTACCGGCTTTTATGATGTTTCTCACTTTTCTAAATGCTTTAATTCAATTTACGGCACATCCCCGGGAAAATACAGAAAAGAAAAAATAAAATGACAAAACCATATTGTAAATATGATATAATAACTTTACCGCGAGCGAAGCGAAACGGAAGGTTATTTCCTCTGTTAAAAGGTAAATTACGGAGTAATTTATGATATAAAGATAGCAGACACTTTTTTGTGTCTGCTATCTTTTTTATAAAAACCGCCGGCTCCAATGTTGAAACCGGCGATTAAAAATTATTCTTTCTATCTCACAAGGGTTCCTTACTTTCTTTTCTTATGGCTTTACTTTAAGCCTGTTACAGTTGGAGAATAGTACATTTTACTGCTTTGACGCACTGCATATACTACAATATCTACTGTTTCATCATCAACGACAGTTGCATGTGCATAGTAAACTGTATCTCCATTATTATCTGCATCATATGCTGCATCCGCACTTCCAAGATAATCTGCTATAGAATCAACAGTCTCAATGGTGGTCTTGCTACCTGTCAGGTCAACAACATAAATTTTACCCTTCATTAATGAGCCTGCTGTTGCAATTGAATCCCAGAGAACGTCACCGTTTACATAATCGGAAAGTTCAATAGCCTTGGAAGTTCCGCTTGCCTTATCTGATGAGATGTAGCCATAAAGGGCAATACACTTTTCATCAGCACTTTTATCAATATAAGGTGCAGGAGCAATCGCACTTGCCGTCTCAAATAATACAGATGCTTTTGTTACTTTTCCTGCTGCATTTTTTGCAAAGCGAAGGATATCTCCCTTTTGGCAATTCTCCGCAACCTTCACACCTTCCGAATTGTCCTGATTTGCGAATTCGAAGTCTGCTGTATCAACAGACTGTAATGTTACAAGCTCGCCGTTCATCCAGCCTGTAAAGGTGTAATAGTCATCTTTATCAGTTTCACTTGTAAGTTGAGCAGATTCAACAACGAAGTAAGGTGTTTCGTCAGCAATTTCGTTAACATCTGTATTAACTACCATACATCCGTATGTCCCGTCTTTATAGTCATATGCAGAGCCTGCATAATAGCTATCATCAAGGAACATTGTGTAATCGTCAAAAGATACTTCCTTTTTAAGGGTAGGAGTTCCGTTTGCGTCAGGATCAACCACGAATACTACAGTATTCTTATCAACGCCACCCCTCTTTGGTGCACTTTTGAATTTGTTAGTATCCTTTACATATTCACTTGCGCCAAAGGCTTCGCCTGAGAAATGGTCTTCTGTTAAACCGGCTGAAGGAAGAACTATCTTAGTGATCGCTCCGTCAGAGTTTAAGGTGTACTGGAATAATCTATTGCTCGTTGCAGCGGTACCCAATGTCATACCGGTTGCCTTGTCATCTTGGTGCTCAGCAGCTAACCAACCATTGGTATAACTGCCTATCAGATCAAGATCTGTTTCTTTAAGTTTGTTTGCTACTTGTTCACCGTTTTCATCATAGTATATAAAGGTTGCCTTCTCATATATCGGAGCATCTATCCATTCGCCTTTTTCGTTCATGAATCTTAAGGTTACTGTTTTTCCTGAAGCAAAAGTATCTTCATAATTTACTTCAAGAAGATAAGCATACCTTCCGCCTGCTTCGCTTGTTACATCTGAATATGCTACGGATCCTCTATAGTTAAGATAGAATGTTCCCTCTGAGCCAAGCTCTATGTCATCCCTAAAGAGGCCACTCTTCTCGTATACTTTATCCCCTATTTTATATTCATTCTTGTCCTCAGAAGCAGTCTTAACATAGCCTTTTACCTTATCCGACGAAATGTAGACTTTTACATGCTGCGCATCTTTCAAGCTGCTATCGTCATCGATATCATTTGAAACTATAGTAAGAACATCATCTTCTTTTATGTCTCCAAATGAAGCTTCTTTTCCATCCTTATAAAATTCAACATATCTGTCTTCTTCTGTTGGATCAAAGACACACGACGCACCTGTTCTCTTATCAAGAACCTTATATGTTTTTGCATTGACTTCATCTGCAACAATTTCATCTCTTTCAGCTTCTACTTTAATAAAATCATAGACGCCATCATTGTCATTGTCAATAAATGTTGTTACTCCTGAAATCTCTGCATGACCCATTGCCACAAGTATCATAGCTATCACGCGGGCCCTCGGGATCCCTGCTTTGTCATACTCATTTAAATTGTTGTCATTTAAAACCAGTCCGGCAGTTCTGTCTTCCTTATTATAAATTTTAGCCGTCTTTGGCTCAACCTCGTCTCCAACATAGTATTCAAAAGTTATATTGTCATAAGGATTTTCCATTTTTACGCCTGAATTTGCTGTTGTCTCTGCTATGTCTTCAAAATTTACTGTCAGGGTGTTGTTCTTTCCTGTCTTAGGTGCAATTGCTACCAGCTCATCGTCACCTTCGCCGTATTTTGTTACGTATGCTACTACACTATAGCCTAAATAATTTTCTGCCCCTGTATCTTTAGCATCTATCTTGTAATCAAAGCTGCCTTTTGGCGCTATTCCTCTAAGTGCCACTTCAACCTTTTCATTATCTACCTTTGTTACTTCTATCGTTACGTTCTTATCTTTCTTATCATCAAAGCCGTCTTGATAGAAGGTAGATGTTAATATACCTTCTAGCTTTGTTACTTCAAGATAATCCTTTAATATAGTCTTATCTCCCTCTGTAAATTCAGGGTCTTTTTCACTCCAGGAAGATTGCTCCATCATT
>JAUZPY010000065.1 GCA_030705805.1 Bacillota bacterium
TATGAGGCGTGCGGTTACAGACTATGAAATGATTAAGCCGGGCGACAAAATTGCAGTCGGAGTTTCCGGCGGTAAAGACAGCCTATGCCTTCTTGAAGCCTTATCGCGCTATCAAAAGTTTTCACCCATTCCCTTCTCTATCGAAGCCATTACCATTGACATGGGTCTTGAAGGTATGGACTTTGAGCCTGTCAAAGAGTTTTGTCAAAAGCTTGGCGTTAATTATACAATACGAAAGACTGATATCGCTCAGGTCGTTTTTGAGTACAGAAAAGAAAAAAATCCCTGTTCCCTCTGCGCCAAAATGCGCAGGGGCGCTTTGAATAACGCCGCAAAGGAACTTCTCTGCAATAAGGTTGCACTCGGGCACCACAGCGATGATGTGGTCGAGACCTTTTTCCTCTGTCTTTTATATGAAGGCAGGGTATACTGCTTTTCTCCGGTAACTTACCTAGATAAAACCGACCTTTATTTAATCCGGCCTTTTTTGTATCTGCCGGAGCGTGAAATAAAACGTTATGTGTATAATAATGATGTTCCGGTTGTTGAAAGCAAGTGTCCGGCAGATAAACATACCAGCCGTCAGGTCGTTAAGGACATGCTGTCCGATATGTATAAAAAAGACCACTGCTTGAAGCAAAAGCTTTTTACCGCCATACAGAATTCGGGAATAGAGGGCTTTGCTGTAGATAACATCAAGCCTTTGCCCCCTCTTTAAGGAGTATTTATATGGATTTTACCACCGCAATTTTTGATTTGGACGGCACATTGATAGATTCAATACACGTTTGGGAAAAGGTAGATATCAAGTGGTTGTCCATGCACAATATAAAACCCGAAAGGCATCTTCTTAACCGCTTTAAGGTCATGAATTTTGACGAGGCGGTCAGCTTTGTGCAGGAGGAATTAGGCGTAAAAGAAACCGCCGAATATATAATTGATACATGGAGCTCTATGGTTAAAAATGAATATGCACATAATATACCTCTAAAAAAAGGGGCCAGAGAGCTGTTAACAAAATATAAAAACGAAGGAAAAAGGATTGCCCTTGCCACATCCTGCGTAAGGGAATGCTGCGAATCGGTGCTTGCAAACAACAAAATCAGAGATTATTTTGAAGAAATCGTTTACACAACAGATATAGGACGCAGCAAATCCTATCCCGATGTGTATTTAAAATGTGCCCATCTTTTAGGTTCTGATCCAAGTGACTGCGTTGCTTTTGAAGACATTTACCTTGCTATAGCCGGCGTCAGAGCCGCAGGTATGCGCTTTGTGGGCGTGTATGACCCGATGTCCAGCATCGGCTGGGACGATATGATAAAAGAGGCTGATCTTTGCGTTAAAAGCCTTGAGGAGCTATTATGACAAACAATAAAACCTTTGCTGTTTATACTCTGGGCTGCAAAGTAAATTCCTATGAAACGGACTGCCTTGTCCATTTATTTGAGGAGCAGGGTTGCACACTCCTTGATTTTGAAGAAAAGGCGGATATTTATCTCATTAATACCTGCAGCGTAACCAATACAGGTGACAAAAAATCACGTCAGGCAATACACAGGGCAAGAAGAACCAATCCGGACGCCTTTATTGCAGTATGCGGCTGCTATGCTCAGGCTGACCCTTCTGCTGCCTTTATGGCCGGTGCCGACCTTGTAGCCGGTACAAGCGACAGGGCAGAACTTGTTAATCTTGCTTTATCAGGTACAAAAAAGTCTCTTGTAAGAGATATTAGTAAAGTCAAAGATTTTGAGGAGCTTCCCTTTTCGGATTATCAGGATAAAACCAGAGCATATATAAAAATTCAGGACGGCTGCAATAACTTTTGCAGCTACTGCATTATTCCGTATACTAGAGGCAGAGTGAGAAGCCGCAGCCTTTCAAGCACCTTAGAGGAAGCAAAAAGGCTTACCCAGTCAGGCTATAAAGAAATAGTGCTTACAGGAATTGAGGTATACAGCTACGGAGCTGATACAAAAGAGACAAATTTGTTAGGCCTGCTTGAAAAATTGCAGCAGGAAGCACGCCCTGAAAGAATAAGATTAAGCTCCATTGACCCAAGAGCTTTTACTGATGAATTTATAGAAAAAATATCCCGTATCCCTTCCCTTTGTGACCATTTCCATATTTCCGCACAGTCCGGCAGCAACAATACACTGAAAAGAATGAACAGGCCGAATACCGGAGAAGAATTTCTGGCTATCCTTTCTAAAATCAGAAGGGCAATGCCGGGTGTTTCAATAACTACAGATATTATTACCGGTTTTCCCGGCGAGACCGAAGAAGAATTCGAAGAAACAAAAGCTTTTATTAAAGAGGCTGCCTTTTCAAGGCTACATGTCTTCCCCTATTCCGAGCGAAAAGGGACGAAAGCTGCCCAAATGGAACAGCTCCCTATGTCTATCCGAAGCGAAAGGGCAAAGGTTTTAATTGCGGAAGGCAAGGTTCTCATGCAGAATTTTGCACTGCTTCAAGTGGGTAAAACTTTGGAGGTCTTGTTCGAGCAGGGCAGTAAGGGAGTCTGGGAAGGCTATTCCAAAAACTACGTCAGGGTCTTTGCCGAGTCGGGAGAAAACCTTGAAGGACAAATAAAAAAAGTCCTGATAACGAAAGCCGTATCAGGAGGCGCAGTGAAAGGGATAATTTGTTGACAATATAAAAAAATGACTGTATAATATTTATAATAATTAACAGCGGAGGTATTCAAATGGAAACTAATGCTTTAAAAAAATCTCTGTTTGGCTACAACAAAAAGGCAGTTCATGCTCTTTTAGAGGAAGTTGCAGATAAATATGACTCTGATAGGTCGAATCTCTCTGAGGAAAACGGTAAGCTTCGCGACCTAATATCAGAGCTTAGCAAGCAAGTTGAAGAGCTGAAATCTTCTTTAGATTCAGTAACTCAGGAAAAAGACTATGTTGCCTCTGCCATTGTGTCAGCTGAAAAGGAAGCTGCAAAGATTTTGACCGAAGCAACAATAGAGTCAGATTCTATGAAGGAAAATACAGCCAGAGAACTGGCGGGTGAAAAAGCTAAGATAATTGATTTAAGGGTAAGCATTCTTCATGCTATGCAATCATACAAGGATAAGCTTGACGGAATCATATCAAGGCTTTCCATAGATAAGGAAGAAGTGGAGTAATATGGTAACAGTAAAAATCGCAGAGACTGAAGACCAGGTAAGTATATGCAAGCTGCTGCGCTATGCGGTTTTTATCATGGAGCAGAACGTAACAATTCTAAGAGACCATGACGAATTCGATTGTATTTCAAAAGATGTAAAACACTATATTTTATATTTCGGGGAATTTCCCGTGGCAAGTGCAAGGCTCCGTGATATATACGGAATAGCTAAGCTTGAAAGGGTATGTGTTTTATCCCAGTTCAGGGATATCGGCCTGGGGAAAGCCCTTGTAGATTACATAGTAGACGATGCAAAAAACATCGGTTATAAAAAAATAGTCTTAGGCTCACAGGTTAATTCCACTCCCTTTTATGAAAAACTCGGTTTTTCATTTTCAGATGATGAAACCTTTATGGACGCTGATATTCCCCACAGACATATGCATATGAACCTATAAAAAAAAGCCCTAAATAGGGCTTTTATTATTCTCTTGCAATGAACCGGACATATCTGCTGTGCAGAATACCCCCTGCCCTTTTTACGGTGCTTTTTGATGCCTCATTTTCTTCCCGTAGCTCATACACTAAAGGTATTCCCGACTTATTAAGATACCTCGAAAGCGCCAAAAGGCTTGAAACGGCATAGCCTTTTCTTCGATACTTCGGCGCAGTTTCTACATAAGCTTCCGCAAAGCCTTGCTTCAATACCGCTCCGCAGAGAGAGACCACATTCCCGCTCTCTATAATACCAAAAACCGGCCCTCTGCTTACAAGGAACGGTATGTCGGATAATAGTATGTCTTTTTCGCTTCCGGTCAATTGAACAGGAGTATGACTGCCGCTTAATTCAACAGGCTTTTCTACAATATAGCGCCGGACAATGTGGCACGATTTGTCAATTTTATATCCTTTGCTTTGTGCGTAATCTGAGCAAAGCTCATATAGCTTACCGACATGATAAGGCAAAATACCGGTTGCACCATTTAGTATTCTGGCAGCTTCATCTTTCAGCTTTTCATCCACCCTCATAATAATTCGCCCGTCCTTTTCCAAAAGCGCACAGGGTTCAATTACACAGGAAGGTGAGTATAAAGATGTATAAACACTTTTTGTTTTAGTCAGTGCATCAGGCGGCAAACCCAAAATTGACAGGGTATAGTTATTTACACAGTCCATAATTATACTCCTAAAAGTTTTTTATTATATTCCATAGCTTATTCTTTAATAAATTTTCCGTTTTTCTTCGCTTACGGAAAGTTTTGTATCATAAATCACTCCGTAATTTATTCTTTTTCAAGGTATAAACTTTCTGCTCTCTTCGCTCACGGAAAGTTTTGTACCATAAATTATTCCGTAATTTATTTCTTTTAATCGGAGTAATTTTTTATCGGAAAGTTATTTCCGATAAAAAATTATTATACCATCTATAAAATTAATTGTAAAGGCTGATATTATGAAAATAGCGATAATTGACTTAGGTTCAAATTCCGCAAGAATGACAATCTGGGAATATAAAAACGGAAAAACCGAAAAAATATATAATAAAAGAGTTTATGTGCGCCTCTCTGAAGGTTTATCCGCCGACGACATGATCAAAGAAGAGCCCCTACTTCGCACCTTAGAAGCTCTGGCAGACTTTGCCGAAACCATAAAAGATTATTCCTGCGACAAAGTAAAGGCAGTTGGAACAGAAACCTTGCGCAGAGCCAAAAATTCAAAGGCTTTTACAGACCTTATTTTTAAAAATACAGGCATTAGCCTTACCGTTCTTACAGGCGAAGAGGAATCCGAATACGATTACCTCGCTTCAAAGGATTTAACAGATGGTGAAAATGCATATATTATGGACGTTGGTGGCGGAAGCCTTGAATTAATAAAAATAAATAGCGGAAAGATAGACGGCTTTGTCTGCCTGCCTGACGGCGCCGTTGTAACTGCGGATAAATTCGGAAGCAGCAAGGATATTCTTATCTCATATTTTACAGAGCTTTTTGCTTCCCTTCCTTTATTAAAAAACTGCCCTAAAGGCAATATAATTGCTCTGGGCGGCTCAATAAGGGCAATGGCTTCTTATATAAACGGCAAAGCATCACAGGGGGATGTTTTAGTTAAAGATGATTTCCTTAAAGCCTTTGATTCAATTTGCGGCAAAAGTATAGAAGAGCTGAAAGAAATTGAAGATTTCAAAGAAAGAGCCGATATAGTTGCAGCAGGTCTTGCGCCCTATGCCGCACTTGCCAAAATTGTTTCGGCCGACAAAATAATTTTAAATAACTGCGGCGTCAGAGAAGGCATTTTAATTGAATGTATAGCAGAAGAAGCAAAATAATCGGAAGTGATTTTATGAATGAGAAAACTTTAAAAGAGCAGATAATAAAACACGCAGAAGAATTAGGGATTAAAGAAATAGGGTTTTGTAAGCATAACGGTCAAACGGCCGTCTGCTGCTTATTTCCATATTATATGGATGAAGCAAATTCAAATTTATCTGTGTATGCAAGAGGCACGGATTATCACTTGGTTGTTTTGGAAATTCTAAAGAAAATAATGGAGCCCTTTGATAAAAATGCCACCTATCACATTGATAAAGGCGAGCCTTTTGACCAGGCGGTAGCATACAAATCAGGGCTTGGCTTTATGGGAAAAAATCATTTACTGATTAATAAAAATTTAGGTAGCTGGTGCTTTATCGGCTATGCTCTTACAGACCTTGATATTACGCCCGATAAGCCTCTTGAGTTAAGCTGCTCTGCCTGTAATGCCTGCATTGAAGCTTGTCCGGGCAAAGCCTTGGCAGAGGACAAATTTTTCACAGAAAATTGCGCAAGCTACATTTCTCAAAAGAAGGGGCAGCTTTCTGAAGAAGAAACAGATATTTTATTAAAAAGTGGACTTGCCTTTGGTTGTGACATTTGCCAAAAGGTATGCCCTCACAACACAAATGCAGAAACCGCACTTAAAGAATTTAAGGAAAACAGGGTTCTTAATATTCAGCTTTCAAAGCTTTCAGACCTGTCAAATAAAGAATTTAAAGAAAACTTTAAAGACAAGGCTTTTGCATGGCGCGGCAAGGAAGTTTTAATAAGAAATTTGAAAAAATTGGTAGGTATGAAAAGTTAATCGGAGCACATACTATTGCCGAAATCAAAAGTCGACAATCTCGACAATCTTGATTTCACTTAGCAGCAGGCAAAGGTTAATATTTCTGACTTAATTAGCCGAGACATTGTAATTTGCCCAAAGCAAAGATGCGCAGTGATTTTAAAGGCAGTAATCAAAAAGCTTTTAGTTATTAGTACAGTTCCAATAATTTTCTTGGTATCAGTAGTTTTTTAAAAAAGTCTTTTAATGCTTAAAACACTGCAAAAAAAGCCGCAGAAATATTTTTCTGCGGCTTTTCTATTACTTAAGCTGTGATAAAATCCCTTGAGTTTCCTCCCAAGAAGCATATAATTCTTCAAGCTCCTTTTCGAGCTCTTCACTTTCATTATGCCACTTCATAGCCTTTTCGATATCCTGGCCTTCTTCGGAAAAGAGCAGCTTGTCAAGCTCTTTTAATCTTTGTTCTTTTACTTCGATTTCCTCTTCGGTCCTTTTTACTTGATTCTCCGCTTTACGGATTTTAGATTGAAGCTCCTTTTGCTCTTTGTAATCATTATTTTGTTTTTTGTCTGTAGCCACTTCGGTAGGGGGTTCAGAAACAGCTTTATCCAAATAATAGGTGTAATTGCCGTTGTACAAATGCAGCGTATGGTCTTTAAGATCGTATATTTTATCGGCAGTAGAATCGATAAAATATCTGTCATGAGAAACCACAAGCAAAGTGCCCTTATATTCCTTCAGCGCCTTTTCAAGCATTTCCTTGCTGAAAATATCTAAATGGTTGGTCGGCTCGTCTAAAATGAGGAAGTTCGCAGAAGACAGCATCAGTTTAAGAAGGAGTATTCTTGCCTTTTCCCCTCCCGATAAATCCTTTATTAATTTAAAACAGTCATCATTTTTAAACAGGACCGAAGCAAGGGCATTTCTTATTTTTGTCCTGTCAAGCTCCGGATAGCTGTCATAAATTTCATCAAATACGGTTTTATTGCCGTCTAGGCTTCGATGCTGCTGCTCATAGTATCCGATTGCTATTGCGCTGCCTATCTTTACGATTCCTTTATCGGGAGATAATTCTCCTAAAATAATTTTAAGCAAGGTTGTTTTTCCGCAGCCGTTATCACCAAGTAAAAATACTCTCTCGCCTTTTTTAATTAACAAATCAGAGTTTTCCAGAATCTTTTTATTGCCAAAGGACTTACTTAAGCCTTGAATAGCAAGTACCTCGTTTGCTCCCCCTTCCTTTGTATTAAAACTGAATTTTATGGTATCGGGATCATCGTCCGGAGCAACCATTTCTTCTTTAATTCTGTCTATTATCTTTTGTTTGCTTTCGGCAGTTTTTATATTTCTTTCTCTGTTCCACTGCTTTTGCTTCGCAATTATGCCTTCAATCCTGCTTATTTCCTTTTTTTGCAGCTCGAACTTCTTTTCCACGGCAGATTTATCCGCATCCCTCTTTTTCATGAAATCAGAATAGCTGCCTGTATAAGTCTGAATTCTGCCGTTTTGAAGGCCCATAGTCATATTTGTGGTCTTATCCAAGAAGTACCGGTCATGGGAAATTACAATAAAGGCTCCGTTATAATTTTTTAAAAAAGATTCAAGCCAGATTATACTGTTCATGTCCAGATGATTGGTAGGCTCGTCCAATAAAAGCAGCTTGTGCTTTGAGAGCAGAAGCCTGCCTAAAAGAAGCCTCGTTTTTTCTCCTCCGCTGAGGTTTTTAAAGGGGCGGTCAAAGTCACGCTCCTTAAAACCCAAACCGATAAGTGCTCCCTTTGCTCTGCTTTTATATTCAAAGCCTCCCAAAATGTCGTAGCGCTGCATTAAATTGTCCTGCTTTTTAATGAGCTCTTTAACATTATCTCCGCTATCTAGTAGCTTTCTGATATTTTCAAGCTCTTCTTCAATTTGAATTTGCTCCGAGAAGGCAGAAATAAGTTCCTGCCATAAAGTTTTATCGGAATCATATTCAATATTCTGCTTCATGTATCCTATATCTGCGGAAGAATTTATGTATATATCACCTGAATCGGCTTTCATTTCCCCGGTTACAAGTTTAAAAAGAGAGGTTTTGCCGGCGCCATTAACGCCCACAAGACCTACCTTATGATTATCCTCAATACTAAAATTAAGTTCATCAAAGAGGCAGACCTCACCAAAATATTTGCTCACCTTTTTCATTGATAAAAGTATCATCATTTGCACCTCAAAGCAATTTTAACAGTGTTTAATCAATCTGTCAAATATTATGTCAAGCACCCATTGTATTTTTTGTCAGTATTTGTTATAATATATAATCACAAGGAAAGAAGGGGTTTTGGTGAAAAAAATTTTAACGGAGTTCAGAGATTTTATTTCCAGAGGCAATGTAATGAATCTTGCAGTCGGCGTAATTATAGGCGCTGCATTTCAGTCAATTGTCAGCTCTTTGGTAAATGACATAATAAATCCCTTGCTTGGTCTTTTTGTCAAAGCTGATTTTTCAAATTTAATGCTTCTTGTTAAGCCTGTATATGATAAAACAGGAAAGCTGACCGGCGGCGCCATAAGATACGGAGCTTTTATAACCGCAATAATCAATTTTGTTATTATGGCTTTTGTAATCTTTATGCTTGTAAAGGCAGTAAACAAAATCATGGAGGTGGGCAAGAAAAAAGAGCCTCCTAAAGCTCCGGTAACAAAGGTTTGTCCTTTCTGCCAAAGCGAAATTTCCATAAAAGCTGTAAAATGCCCCCACTGTACAAGCGATTTAGATGACGAAACTGAATATTCTGATTAAAGCTCACTTAAATCAGAATATTGTGGTATACTAAGTACAATTTTGAAAGAGGTTTTTAAATGTCTGACACTATAGAAGGAAGAAATCCTGTTATTGAGGCAATCAAGGCAGGACGAAACATAGATAAGATTTACGTAAAAAAAGGAGATGCCACTCTCTGCAGGATTGTAGCCATGGCTAAGGACAAGAAGATTCCTATCTCTGTGGTTTTACCCGATAAGCTTAATGAATTAAGCGAAGGCGGAAATCATCAGGGGATAATTGCTAGGGCGGCAGCCAAGGAATATTCTACCGTTGAGGATATACTTGAGTTCGCAAAGTCAAAAGGCGAAGAGCCTTTTATTATCATTTGCGACAGGATAACCGACCCCCATAACCTTGGTGCAATTATAAGAAGTGCTAATGTGTCCGGCGCTCATGGGGTAATAATTTCAAAGCACGAATCCTGCGGTCTTTCTTCTGTTGTGGAAAAAGCATCGGCAGGCGCTCTTGAACACACAAAAGTAGCTAAGGTAACCAATATTACCAAAACCATAGAACTTCTAAAAAACTCGGGTGTTTGGGTAGCAGGTGCGGCCGGAGCAGGGGAAAACATGTATAAATGCAACCTCTCAGGTGCTATAGCTCTTGTAATAGGCAACGAAGGGGAAGGAATTGCAAGACTCATACTTGATTCCTGTGACATGATAGTATCTATTCCGATGTTTGGCCAAATAGAGTCCTTAAACGCCTCCTGTGCAGCTTCTGTTCTTATGTATGAAATCATTAGACAGAGGGGAGCTGGTAAAAACTGATAAAAAAAGGTTTTTTGTTTTGTAAGGTTTATACAAAGTTTCTATAGAATTTATAAAAATCAAGGAGTATATTATTATAATAATTATAAAGTGGAGGAATGTTATGAAAGCTGTTGTAACTGTATTAGGCAAAGATACAATGGGAATTATTGCCGGCGTAAGCACATATCTGTCCGGTTCCGGTGTCAATATACTTGACATATCACAAACCATTATGAGCGATATGTTTACAATGGTTATGATCATAGATACCGCAAAGTGCAATTTAAAATTTTCAGACCTTTCTAAAGGGCTTGATGAACTAGGCAAACAATTAGGTGTAGAGATTACCGTTCAGAGAGAAGAACTTTTTAACTCAATGCACAGAATATAAAGTACCCCCCTATGCTTTTTGTAAGCAATGAGGGGGGTAAATTTTCTAATAATGGCGTAAGGAGGCTACATTTTGATAAACACCTTCGAAATCGGTGAAACCCTAAATATGATTAAAAACGAGCATCTGGATGTGCGTACGATTACTATGGGCATTTCCTTGCTTGACTGTATTGATTCCGACTATAAAAAAGCCTGCGATAAAATATATGATAAAATTACTTATTTGGCTAAAGATCTTGTAAAAGTCGGAGAGGATCTGCAAGCTGAATTCGGTGTTCCGATTATACACAAACGAATCAGCGTCACACCTGCATCACTACTCTGTGCTGCCTGCGGCCACCCTGTAGAAATAGCTAAAGCCCTTGACCGGGCGGCGAATACTGTAGGGGTAAACTTTCTGGGCGGGTACAGCGCTCTTGTACAAAAAGGCTGTACAAAAAGCGAATTGGAATTTATTAATTCCATTCCGGAGGCACTTGCTTGTACAGAGGTGGTTTGCTCTTCTGTTGCCGTGGCCTCAACCAAAACAGGTATCAATATGGATGCCGTTAAGCAAATCGGACATATTATAAAACAAACAGCGGAGCTGACTAAAGATAAAGATGGACTTGGCTGCGCTAAATTTGTTGTTTTTGCAAACCCCGTAGAGGATAATCCTTTCATGGCGGGAGCATTTCACGGCGTTTCGGAGCCGGAATGTGCAATTAACGTGGGCGTAAGCGGCCCGGGAGTTGTAAAATGTGTTATTGATAAATTGGATGGTGCAGATTTTGCAAAGGTTTCTGAGGCCATCAAAAAAACAGCCTTTAAAATTACAAGGGTAGGTCAGTTGGTTGCCCTTGAAGCCTCTAAACGCTTAAATGCGGAATTCGGCATCGTGGACTTATCCTTAGCGCCGACTCCGGCAGTAGGCGACAGTGTTGCAAGGATATTGGAGGCTATGGGTCTTGAGCAGTGCGGTACCCA
>JAUZPY010000066.1 GCA_030705805.1 Bacillota bacterium
CTTCTCCTCCGCCAAATGTGGCTTCAAGCATCTTAGACTGCATAAATCTTTCAAGACCCGGAGATTTGAGCCTTAGCATTATTTCACCTAATGTAACAATCTTTTTCATATTTTACGTTTACGCTCCTTTTCCTATTTCTGCAGAAGATGAACAGCAAATCCGCCAAATTCACCATCGGCAAATATAACCTTCATGGTTCCGTCATCATTGTAAGTAGCCGTTGACATATCAAATTTTACACCTTGTTTGGAAAGATGATATAAAGCCCTGTCAACAGAATTTGCTTTTACGGCTATATGGCCGTGGGTACCTCTGCCTTTTGATTTCATTACCTCTATAAGAGTTCCTGCAAAGAGGCTACTGTTACCGTTTTTGACCGGGATTCCGCCAAAGATTTTAGCAAATTCGTTTGTAACATCCTGGGCGCTGGCTTCATCAGGCATATTTATGCCTATGTGTCCGATTTCCAGGCCAAGCATAACTGTTACAGCCTGTTTAGTCAGTTCGGTAATTTTATCCCATTCATTATTGTTTATGTAATCTTCTTTTACCATAAAGCTTCCGCCGCAGGCAAGTATTTTCTTGTTAGTTATGTATTTCGTAAGGTTATCAAGACCTATGCCGCCTGTGGGTATAAATTTCAAATTTCCATAAGGAGCCGATAGCGCTTTAATTTTATCAATGCCGCCGCTCTGCTCTGCAGGAAAGAACTTAACTGCTTTTAAGCCAAGCTCAAGAGCCTGTTCAATTTCTGTCGGAGACGTACAGCCGGGGGTTGGAAGTAAATCGTTTTCTAAGCACCAGCTTACAACTTTGGGATTAAATCCGGGACTTACAATAAACTTTGCACCGGCATTTTTTGCACGCTCCGCTTGTTCTATTGTAAGAACTGTACCTGCGCCCACAAGCATGTCCGGAAAAGCTTCGGAAACAGCTTTTATGGAAGCTTCTGCGGCATCTGTTCTGAAAGTAATTTCGGCAATGGGGAGACCACCATCTATTAAAGCTTTAGCAAGCGGTACTGCTTTAGATACGTCATTAATTTTAATAACGGGAACTATGCCGATATCTGATATTGTCTTTAGCATTAAACACACCTCTTTAAATTAATTCTTCTTTTTATTATATTATTTAAGATAGCATAAGTCAAGGGAGACAAAGCTAAATCTTTAATTTTTTACACTATAAACTGGCTTTAATAAAAAAATTGTACAAGCAAAACTTATTTTATAGTCTTTGCAGCCTTAGATAGGTAATAATGAAAACCTTTTGCAAATAATATATTAGTATGCTATTATAAGGAGGACGCATATGAGTCTGTATCTTAAACGGGCCATTTTAATATTTATCGTTATGCTGATGATAGTAGTATACCTTACGGTTACATTATATCAAAGAGATTTCAGAAGTGCCTTTTCCGGAGATACGGCTAAAAATATCGTTATTGATCCCGGGCATGGAGAGCCGGATGGCGGTGCTGTTGGGTATAATGGTACAGAAGAGCAGGAAATAAACTTAATTATTGCTCAAAAGCTTAATGCAAAGCTCGATAAAATGTGTTATAATACTCGTATGACCAGAGATACTGAGGAAGGTATATATTCAGAGGGGAGCACCATTAAAGAAAAAAAGGTCTCTGATATGCATAACAGGGAATCTATAATGAACGATGAAAATACAGGGATTTTTGTAAGTGTACATTTGAATATATATTCAGACAAAAGCAGTCATGGGGCTCAGGTATTTTATTCTGTAAATGATGATGACAGTAAAGCACTGGGCGAATCTATACAGGCGGAATTATTGAGAGCGGACCCAACAAACAGCAGGGTAGCCAAATCAGCAGGCTCGTCCATTTATCTTATGAAGAAAGCTAAGGTTCCGGCGGTAATTGTTGAATGCGGTTTTATATCTAATCCCCATGAAGAGTGTATTCTCTGCACGAACGATTATCAGGTTAGAATTGCTACCGCAATTGCCAGAGGTATAGATTTATACTACAAGGAAAAGAATGAAGAGAGTGATTAACATGAAAACCAAAACGGTCTTTTTTTGCAAGGAATGTGGAAATGAGTATTCAAAGTGGATGGGAAAGTGTCCCGCATGCGGAGCATGGAACAGCTTGACCGAACAGACCGTTAAAGAGAGTTCTTCAAAATCAGCATCAGTGCAAAAGAAGGTTCTGGCAGTTGGCATGAAAGAAATAGATACTAATGAAGAACCCCGAATAAAAACAGGGATAGGTGAACTTGATAATGTTTTGGGCGGAGGCCTTGTAAAAGGCTCTTTAGTATTGGTAGGAGGGGAACCGGGTATAGGCAAATCAACTTTACTGCTGGAAATATGCCAAACTCTTGGTAACTTTGGGCCCGTTTTATACATAACAGGAGAAGAGTCTGTAAAACAGATAAAGCTGCGTGCGGACAGACTCTCTGTAGACACAGATAATTTAAAAATTCTGCCGCAAACTGATATAGATGAGGCTTTTTTGGAGGTTGATAGGTTAAAACCCACAGCTTGCATTGTGGATTCTATACAGACAATGTTTACAGACGAAGTGTCCGGCACAGGTGGAAGCGTGACTCAAATAAGGGATGTTACGCTTCGCATAATGCGAAAGGCAAAGGAAACAAATACTGCTTTTTTCATAGTAGGACATGTTACAAAAGACGGAAATTTAGCAGGTCCCAGATTGCTTGAACACATGGTTGACTGCGTTTTATATTTTGAAGGGGACAGAAACCAAAACTATCGTATTTTAAGAGCTGCAAAAAATCGTTTTGGCTCAACTAATGAGGTTGGAGTTTTTGAAATGACTGACAAAGGCCTGATTGAAGTACCAAACCCGTCATCTGCGCTTTTATCAGGAAGGCCAAAGGGGGAGAGCGGTTCTGCCGTGACCTGCCTTATGGAAGGTTCCCGCCCTATACTTGCAGAAGTTCAAGCTTTGGTGTCACCGACCGGGTTTGGAATACCAAGAAGAGCATCAGACGGCATGGATTTTAACAGGCTTGTCGTTTTAATAGCGGTTATAGAAAAAAAGCTGGGCTTAAATATGCAGAATCAGGATGCCTATGTAAATGTAGTCGGCGGACTTAAAATTGATGAAACCTGTGCAGATATTGCTGCACTCTGCTCAATTATTTCAAGTCTTAAAAATAAAAGCCTTGATTCGGAAACCATGTTTCTCGGTGAAGTGGGACTTGCCGGTGAAATACGTGCAGTAAGCAATGTGTCAAGAAGGGTAGCGGAAGGCTGTCAGCTTGGATTTAAAAAATGCATTTTGCCTGAAGCAAATATAAAAGCTGTGGCGGATTTTGATAATAAAATGCAATTTATACCTGTAAAAACTATACGGGATGTACTTAATGCAGATATCTATACTAAGTGAGGATTTATGAATACTATTACACTAATGAAAAGATTTTTTCCCTATTTCAAAAAATATAAAGGAATTTTGGCACTGGATTTACTTTGCGCATCACTTACTACTCTTTGTGAAATAGTGCTGCCCCTTATTGTCAGGGAGATTACGAGCAGAGCTATAAATAACTTGGCACAGCTAACGGTAAGCCTCATTTTAAGGCTTGGAGCATTATATTTTTTGCTTCGTATTATTGATGCTATGGCAAACTATTATATGGCTAATACCGGCCATATGATGGGAGCAAAAATTGAAACCGACATGAGAACCGACCTCTTTAGCCATCTTCAAGAGTTATCCTTTTCTTACTTTAGCAATATGAAAGTCGGGCAAATAATGGCAAGAATCACAAGTGACCTTTTTGAAATTACCGAGTTTGATCATCACGGGCCGGAGGAACTTTTTATAGCCAGTATAAAAATAATTGCATCTTTTATTATCTTAGCAGGAATGAATATATATTTAACGATTATAATGTTTGCATCTATTCCTATTATGGTAGTTGTATCAGTATACTTTAACAGAAAAATGAGAGCAGCCTTTAAAATGTCACGTCAGCAGATCGGTGAAATAAATTCACAGGTTGAGGACAGTCTTTTGGGGGTTCGTGTTGTTAAATCCTTTGCTAACGAGGATATAGAGAAAGAAAAATTCGGTAAAGGAAACAGTAAATTTTTAGATATTAAAAAAATTTCCTATCGTTATATGGCAGGATTTCAGACTTCAACAAGAGTATTTGACGGAGTTATGTATGTTGTTGTTATAGTGGTAGGAGCATTGTTTTTAGTGAGCGGCAGCATAACTCCCGCAGACTATACCGCATATCTTTTATATGTTGCTACATTGATTGCGGCAATAAGGCGTATTGTGGAATTTACCGAGCAGTTCCAAAGAGGTATGACAGGTATAGAAAGATTCTGTGAAATTATGGATGCTCCGGTAGAAATAGAAGATACAGAAAACGCAAGAGAGCTTAAAAATGTTAAGGGAGAAATTGTGCTTGAGAACATAAAATTCAGTTATTCAGACGGTAATAACGAGGTGCTGTCAGGCATTAATTTGAAGGTATTAGAGGGTCAGAATATTGCTCTTGTGGGTCCTTCCGGCGGCGGAAAAACTACACTTGTTAACCTGATCCCCCGGTTTTATGATGTTACAGAAGGAAGAATACTTTTAGACGGGATTGACGTAAGAGAATATACTCAAAAATCCCTTAGAGAAAATATAGGGGTTGTTCAGCAGGACGTATACCTGTTTTCGGGCACTATATACGATAATATAGTCTATGGTATGCCCGGGGCAACTTTAGATAAGGTTATGCAGGCAGCAAAAGATGCGGGCTGCCATGATTTTATAATGGGACTTCCAAAAGGTTATGATACTTATGTCGGAGAGCGAGGCGTTAAGCTTTCCGGCGGTCAAAAGCAGCGAATCAGTATTGCGAGGGTATTTTTAAAAAATCCGCCTGTCCTCATATTGGACGAGGCTACAAGTGCTCTTGATAATGAAAGTGAAATGATAGTTAAAAAGTCTTTGGAGCGGCTGGCCTATGGCAGGACAACCTTTACTATCGCACATAGATTAACAACAATACGAAATGCGGATAAAATACTTGTTTTGACCGAAAAGGGAATAGAGGAATGCGGCACTCATGATGAACTGATAAAAAAGGACGGGATTTATAAAAGCCTTTATAAACTTTATGAAAACTAAATTAATAACACAAAAACCCATCGCTTGATGGGTTTTTTCATGTGGCGATTAAAAATATCTATAAATTTTATTTTTTAAGGCTTTATTCGACAAATTAAAGAACCATCATAAATGTGCTGCATATATTATTTATGAAGCATATGACAGAAATAGTTTTACTATTTGAGCTTGTATAGCGCAAATAGATGGAGGTTATTATGTTAAATGACAAAAAAGTATGGAGACTGTTTAAATTAAGAGATTATGGTCCGGAGCCACTGGTATTTAATATAGATAGAGCGACAAAGCGTAATAAAAATTTCCGTATTGCATTATGGACGGGCAATCATTTGCAGCTTACCTTAATGAGCCTTAAAGTTGGAGAAGAAATAGGATTAGAAATCCATCCCGATACCGATCAATTTTTACGTGTTGAAGAGGGGCAAGGGCTTGTTAAAATGGGTAATAGTAAAGATAAGCTGGATTTTCAAGAAAAAGTATATGAAGATTTTGCAATAATCGTACCGGCAGGAAAGTGGCATAATGTAATTAATACAGGTGATAAGCCGCTTAAATTATACTCTATATATGCACCGCCTAAGCATCCAAGAGGGACAGTTCAGGAAACCAAAGCAGATGCAGAGGCCGGAGAGGAAAAATAAGACCCTAATACTTAAATAAAGTCTGTATATAGCAGCTTTCTGCTTTAATAGGAAGCTGCTTTTTTAATAGGCATCAAATTACTATAATAAAAAGGTGGTTTAAAAAACCACCTTTTTATTATTCAATTTCTAACCGTTTTTAATTAGACGGCTTTGTTCAATGATTAAAGTGCTCTGAAGTTTTCTATTCTGTGAAAAGTTGAGTAGTTGGAATCATGGAAGCTGTGTGGCTTGTTAATAGCTGTGCGGCACAGATATATTATATCGTCTCCCTCAATCTCAAAATCCACATACTGAAACCCGGTATATTGTGGGTCTTCATCTCTTCTGTCAAATAGGTCACATACAACAATCCAATTCTCCATGTCATCTGAAGACATAAGGGAAAGAAGATTTCTATGGTGAGCGTGCTGGGGTGCAGAAATTCTTGTTACTATGCTGTAATATTTCCCGGTCTTTTCATCTTTCTTAATCATAAATTTAGAATGATTTCCCGGAAATTTAATCGAATGTGAGTACTCAAGCTGGGCATCGGGATCTTCGGTATTAACTTTGTATGCTAAAACAAGTCCATAGGGAGGAACGGTCTGACTCATATCATATCGCATAACATTATATAGATCGCCGCCTGGAAAAACAACCAACGTGCCTTCAATATTGCCGGAACTTGGCCCCGTTGCTGTTCCGGGCCAATCTGGATTGTATTTTACAGGCTCTGAAAAATGCCAGTTTTCAGCAACCATTAAATCATCGTCCTCGCTACATGACATTATCATTGGTGCATGGTACCCCACTGACCAAGCGCCCCATTCAAGTGTCTCATAAATACGACCGTTGTAATGAACAATGTTTTCAGGATTCTTGTGCACACCGGCTTTGCGGTTGGAACAAGAACCGCGAAAAAGAACAGTTGGTGTATCAAATGTTTTGCCGCCATCATGGGAGCAGCCTATAAGTAAATCACCATATTCTGTTGAAACGCTGAGCATATATAAAAGGCCTTTATGAATAAACAGCTTACCCCAATAACATGGAAAAAGTTCACTTACATAATGCCAAGACTTTCCGTTGTCATCAGAACGGAAAATAAGCGTTAGGTTTTGCGGCAAACCGCCAGTAAACAGATCCATGGAGGCAAGAAGGTATCCGTCAGGATGGCGTACAAGTGATGGAGAGCAAAGGTAATTTCCCGAAAAACTATAAACATCATCATCAGGATGCAAATAGTTTACAACAACACCAACAGGTTCACCGGTCCTCACAAGCCTTATGCGGCTTTTTTTATCTCCGGATGCAACGTAAAATTCATAATCTGATTCTTCCATTAAGTCAGTGACATCAAAATAAGTATTTTTAGTCGTGCCGACTATTTTAAATTCACCTTCATTGCGTATGCGAAGATAAATTTTATATTCAACATCTCCTATTGAGAGCCATTCAAAGTGAAAACTATTTTCATCAGGCGCTAATCTGCATATGTATATATCTCCGGTATTAAATAAAAATGGTTTATAGGGAGCAAAGCTCCATTTGTTATAACCTTTCATATCGTTACCTCTCTTCTTAAAGTTGGCTTATTTACTCTTTATTTTAAATTAATATTAGCAGCTTTTCAATGTTTATCTAAGACAATGTTTTGTTAATTTTGGACATTGACAGTTTTGGAATGTATTAAAATTTGTTAAAAATAATACCATTTCAATTGCCTTTTCATCTCCAAATCTTTCCCGGAGAAATGTATCAACTGACAAATTCACTTTTACTTAGGGCTTCCTTTAAATATATATTGGCAAATACTAAGTTCTATTATATATTAGTTAAAGACAAAAAAGATATATAAAAAAATGGTGTAGCAAATAACTTGCTACACCATTTTTATTAAAAGTGCTAAACTGTTTTTGTATTTATTTAATTTCTTTCAGCCTTTTCATAATATCATTTCCACCCTTACCGAAATAATCATGCAGAATCTTATATTCATTGTAAAGTTTTTCATATAATCTTACGTTTTCCGGTATGGGTTTATATAAAACGTCTTTGACACGAGCCATGATGCTTGCCGCTTCTTTTATATTGCCGAAAGCACCCCCGGCAACTGCGCCGAACATTGCACTTCCTAATGCACAGGACTGGGAAGATGCCGATATCCGTATTTCCTTATTCATCACATCCGAATAAATTTGCATGGTCATTTCGTCCTTTTCTGCAATTCCTCCAGCAGCAAAAATCTCAATTATATTAATGCCGTTCTCTTCATAATTATCTATGATTACCTTTGTACCGTAAGCAGTAGATTCAATAAGGGCGCGATATATTTCTTCCGGCTTTGTGGTGAGCTTGAATCCAAGAATCAAACCTGTCAAATCGCTGTCTGACAAAATGCTTCTGTTTCCGTTCCACCAGTCAAGCGCAACAAGGCCGCTTTCGCCGACTTTTAATTTCTTTGCTTTTTCCCTTAAAAGCTTGTGTATGTTTATATTTTGGGCAGCTGCCTCATCGTAGTAGCTTTTAGGCAGACAGCTTTTTGTGTACCATTCAAAACTATCCCCGACGCAAGATTGCCCGGCTTCATAACCAAAATACCCTTCACATACACCGTCTTCAACAACTCCGCTTATGCCGGGAACACATTTTTCACTGTCTCCCATAATTATATGACAGGTTGAAGTTCCCATTATCATCAGCATTTTACCACTGTCAGTGATACCTGTTGCAGGAAGGGCTGCATGTGCGTCAATACTGGGTGAAGCTACGGCAATACCTTGCGTTAGTCCGGTTAGTGTTGCTCCGGCTTCGCAAAGTTCTCCGGCTTTGCTTCCTACAGAAATTACGTTTTCGGATACTTTAGTGCCAATAATTTCTCCAAGCTCAGGATTTACAGAGGCAAAGAAATCATTTGACGGATAGCCGTCCTTTTTGCTCCAAAATGCCTTGTATCCAGCAAGACATGAGCTGTGGGTTTCTTTTCCCGTAAGAACCCAGGTAATCCAATCACCTGCTTCTATGAATCTTGCGGTTTCATGATACAACTCTATATTTTCTTCAAGTACCTGTAATATTTTTGGAAAAAACCACTCGCTTGATATCTGATCTCCGTATCTTTTTAACCAGCTTTCATTTTGCTCTTTTGCTTTTTCATATATTATTTCTGCCTGTTTCTGCGCCGCATGGTGTTTCCATAGCTTCACATAGGCATGAGGTTCATCTTTGTATTTATCATTAAAACAGAGCGGGGTACCATCTGCATAAACAGGCAGCACTGTACAAGCCGTAAAATCTATTCCGATCCCTGCAATTTCCTCGGGGGTAGCGCCTGATTTATTCAATATATCAGGGATTGTGTTTTTAAGGACATCCAGATAATCCTGGGGATGCTGTAAGGCATAATTATCAGGAAGCTTTTTTCCCGAGGGTAGCTGTTCGTCCATAACTGCGTGTGGATATTCGAATACACTGGATACAACCTCATCTCCGGTTGCAAGATCAACTAATACCGCTCTTCCGGATAAGGTTCCGTAATCAATACCGATAGAATATTTTTTCACAGTGTTTTTCTCCTTTTTAAATTTAATATACGCATCTACCATTCTAAGTGTATAAAGGCAGCTTTTCAATGTTTATTGAAGACAATGTTTTGTATATTTTGGACATTTAGCTTGAAAAGTATTAAAGAACAGTATATAATTTTTTGACAGGCATATAAATGAAATTTTATTAGATATTATGAAAAAGTGATGCCATTGTACAAAAAATTAAATTGAGGGGGGCCGTTATGAAGAAGAAATTAAAAATTTTATTGCTCATAGTTATTGCCTGTCCTTTTATTATATGGGCTTCTGCAATTACCAAATGTGAAGTACTCAGCTTTCAGTATGGCAAGGAATTTGAGGGATTAGAAGAATCATCAACGAATATGATAAGTAAATCAGAGACTGTAAAGGTATTAGAATACAACAAAATGTCTGCCCGCATTTATTATAAAAATCGTTACTATGGGAATATATTTAGATTTATTAAACAAGACGGAAAATGGGTATTAGATGGGTGGGAAACGGTATGGTCAAGAGCGGGTAGTGCTGACGGTTTTATGTGGCCATATATACGATGATAATCATTTTAGATAGAGCAGTTTTTGAAGACATATATTTCATAAGCATTTACAAACATAAAGCAAAACGATATGGTATAGTAGTACTGGGCGAGATAACGTATATGAGGTAAATGTTTAATGGGGGCATATAAAAAACTTTTGGTAAAAGAAATTTCAACTAATAATATATTCTAAAAAGCGCTTTGAGCCATCTTTTAGCCGGCTCAAAGCGCTTTTTTGTGTATTGTTTTTCCGACATTTATTCTTTATTTCTGATGAAAATTTAGCCGACTGAAACAACTGCTCTGAAAATCATAGCGCTGCCGATTTTCTGTATTGTACGGGGGTCATGTTAACCGACTTTTTAAAAGCTCTCGAAAAATAACTTATATCATTAAAACCTGATTTTTCGGAAATTTGTGCAACCGATAATTCCGTATCTCTCAAAAGCCTTTTGGCTTCTTCAATTTTCTTATCATAAATATACTGACCAATCGTTATTCCTTTATATTGTGTAAATAAGTGTGATAAATAATATTTATTTACAAAGCAATGGGCGGAGATATCCTCTAAGCTGATGTTATTAATGAAGTTTTCGTCCATAAATTTCAAAGCCTTATCCAGCACCTCACCATGCCTTACAAGCTCAGGAGTGTTGTTTGCTTTGTTTATCAATCTAAGTAAATACATCAATAGTGCCCTTGAGGCGTTTTGAGATATTTCAATATAATATACTTCTTTATTTGCTGTTTCTTTAGTTACAAGCTCAAAGCATACTTTAAAATCGTTATACATATCTCCTGTCTGATAAATAGAATCAAAATCGGGGGGAAGCAAATGGTTTTTTGGAAGATTGGGCAATTCAATTTTATCAAAAGCAACAAAAAACATTTCCATTGGAGAGTCTTCGCTGCTTTGTTCGGCATGCATAATTCCGGCATTATATATAATAATATCTCCAAATTGAATTTTTTGCTGGGCATCTTCGATCATAAGTGTACCTTCTCCTTCAACCACAAAAACTATTTCAAGAAATTCATGAGAATGCTGCATATCTTTCCAGCCTTTCAGCTTGCTAAGCGAACCGGAATA
>JAUZPY010000067.1 GCA_030705805.1 Bacillota bacterium
ACATGCCCATTTTCATATAAGACTCCAAATCTTGACAAGATTTTACGATGATGGTATAATCTAATTTTATATAGGAGTTGTTTGCAATGAAAGTATTTGACGCTCATGTACATGTATATCCGGAAAAAATTGCCGAAAAAGCCACTTTAAGTACAGGGGATTATTACGGAATAGATATGTACAGTATAGGCACCGAAGAAAGGATTTTAGAGGAAATTAAGGCGGGGAAAATAACAAAATGCCTTATTCATTCTACCGCAACTAAACCTGAGCAGGTAGAAAAAATTAATGACTATATTGCAGGTTTAAAAAATGACCATGAGGAGTTTGTAGGATTCGGCACCATGCATCCTGATTATCCCGATATAAAAGGCGAGATTCAAAGGATGATAGACCTTGGCCTTTTGGGTATAAAAATTCATTCGGATTTTCAAGGTTTTGCATTGGATAGTGAATCGGCTTTTAAAATATATGAAGCTGCAAGAGGAAAACTGCCAATACTATTTCATGTGGGAGATGCCAAGTCTGATTTGTCGCATCCAAAGAAGCTTAGAGCTGTACATAATGCATTCCCGGACCTGCAAATAATCGCAGCACATTTGGGCGGTTATAGTAAGTGGGATGATGCCGAAAAATATGTTATTGGAACCGGTA
Source organism: Bacillota bacterium (assembly GCA_030705805.1). Classification (GTDB taxonomy): domain Bacteria; phylum Bacillota; class Clostridia; order CAKSNL01; family HGM11501; genus JAUZPY01. The sequence continues at coordinate 655 of JAUZPY010000067.1, forward strand.
TGTATGTTGACATTTCCAGCTGTCTTTCGTTTATAAGCAAGGAAAGAGCTAAAAGAATGATTATTAATCATGGAACCGATAAAGTGCTTTTCGGCTCTGACTTTCCAATGCATGACCCTTTAGTTAATTTAAAACTGTTTTTAGATTTAGGATTTTCTGATGAGGATAATGAGAAAATTTTATATAAAAATGCTGAAAAGCTTCTCGGTATCAAAATATGAAAAAAGGCTCGCAAAAGCGAGCCTTTTTTATGTATATAATTTTTTTTAAAAGGTTACAATATCCAAAAAGGGGGAGCTATATGAGTAAAAATAGAAAGTTATTTACTATTGTTTCATTAGTCTTAGTCTTTGTGGTGATGCTAAGCTTTTCTGCAGTTCAATATTCAAGGGCTGAAAAGTATAAAACTACAACTGAATCAAGCTATGTAAGGGCTTTTTATGATTTGGTGCAAAATGTAACAGACGTCGAAACATCACTATCAAAAGCAGTTCTTGCATCTGATTCGTATCAACTGGTAAAAATTGCGACGGAACTAAGCCACCAATCGGCCTTTGCAATATCTAATTTAGGACAGATACCCTTAGAAAGTGAGCCACTTGAGAAAACTTCACGATTTCTTTCCCAGGTTGGAGATTTTACCTATTCGCTTGCTTTAAAGCATGCTGACGGAAGTCCAATAGAAGAATCGGAAACTGAAAGCATAAAGAACCTTCAGAAATATGCGGCATCTTTGAGCGAAGCCCTTAATGACATAAAAGAAAAGCTGGGAAGCGGAGAATTAACTTTTGAACAGGCAAGTGGGGAAAAGCTTTCAATGCTCAGTGAAAGCTTTAATAATATTGAATCAAAAAACTTCAATAATTATCCTTCTTTAATTTATGATGGGCCTTTTTCCGAACATGTTAACACAATGCAGTCAATAATGCTGGCATCAGAGAGGACGGTATCACAGGAAGAGGCTTTGGTAATTGCTATGGGATATTTATTTAATAATATAGAAATGGCATATGTCGGACAGACAGACGGTAAAATTCCCGCATATATCTTTTCAGGCGATTCTGACAAATGTCATTACTATGTTGAAATAAGCAAATCAGGAGGCAAATGCGTAAATATTTTATGCAGCAGAAGCTTTGGCGAACCGACAATTGCAACTGAAGAAGCAATTGCTATAGCAAAAAACTATCTTGCAAAAGTCGGATATAAAAATATGAAAGAAAGCTATTATGAAACTTCCGGAGGATGTGTAACGGCAAATTTTGCTTATGAACAAAATGGGGTTGTTATGTATCCTGACCTGGTCAAAGTTAAGGTCGCATTAGATACCGGTGAAATAGCAGGCTTTGAAGCAAAGGGCTATCTGATGAATCATCGGGACGTTAGAACATTGTCGGGCGTAATAATATCATCTGCGGAGGCAACAAAACATATAAGCAAGAATTTTGTTATTGAAAATGTTGGACTGGCTGTAATTCCTACAGAATATGGGGATGAAAAATATTGCTATGAAATAAAAGGGGCTTATAATAATAAAAATTTCTTGGTATATGTAAATACACAAACGGGCAGAGAAGAAGATATACTTTTGCTGGTACATTCTAATAATGGCGTATTGACAATTTAAAAAGAGGTGCAAGAATTTTCTTGCACCTCTTTTTACTTTAATTTGTCCACATATGAAAGAATGCTATTATATAAATCTCCGCCCTTAGGCAGTCCGCAAATATTTGTAAGTATTTCACCGAAAGTCATAGTATCTTTAATTTTGCGCCACTCATCTTCTTTTTCATTATCATATAAAAGCATAGCTGCAGCGGTTTTGGAAAGAACAGAATAATCTTCACCATATTTGTATATGAGTTTCATGGGGCCTATTATACGTTCTGCCCGGCCGAGCTTTCTTTGCGGCTCCCTGGCGTTGCGGGCAATGGTATCAATTATAGTTTTGTTACAAAACTTCGCTCTTGAAAGAAGAGCAAATTCCTCCTGCTCTTTTTTATCATATCCAAACTCTATGCAAAGGACTTTGTTTGTTATCTCATAGTTATAATCAAGCTGTTTCAATATTTCCGGATCATTTGCTGCCTTACTATAGTCCGTATAGCCCTTCAAATATCCAAGATAAGCAATAATACAACTTGCGGCATTATATGTAAAAAGTTTTCTTGTCAAAAAGTTACCAAAGTTCTTGACAGGAACAAAACCTTTTATATTTGGATCAAATCCATTTAAAAGGTCTGCATCAAACTGCAGATAAGGGTAGTTTTCCGATGATATGTCCAGATTTTTGTCTTCTATTGTAGTGCAAAAAACTGTGGATTCACTTACCGATACATTATCCATGCCGATTGCTTCTTTTAGAGTCTTTGAAGGATTTGTCGCGTTTTCGCAGGTTATTATATAGTACTTTTTATTTTTGTCCAGTAAGTTTTTTAGAGGAGCACCCACATCTTTTAAGTTCTGACCGCAAACGGAAACAAATATAAGTTCGCAGTCATTAAGGTCCGCATTTTCATATGTATAAGCAGCATAATTATTTACTGTAATAGGGGACGCTTCATTGCCGAAAAAACTAATTTTAAAGCTCTTTGTAGCATTTAAATCATGGACTAATTTTTCATTTTTATCAATAAAAATAAAATCTCTGCTTTCCGCAGTGAGAAGCCTTGCAATAAAGCCCCTGCCTGTTTTTCCGGCACCTATAATTGCTATCTTACTCATGCAGCCAACCCCAATCTCTTAATAACTGAATTTTTTCTTTAATTAATGTACCAAGAACCCCGAAAGCGTCAATTCCGCAAACTTTTGTAAGCACAGCATCAATTCCTTCTTCTGCTTTAATACGTGATAGCTCTCTGGCAAATTCGTCATTGTCATTTTTATAAAAAATTGCGGCAGCTATTGCTATACAAAGGTTATCAGGCTGTATTCCGTAATCAAGGACGAGCCTTGCAGACCCAACAAGCCTGTCATCCTTGCCAATCTTTCTAATTGGATCTCTTGCATTTCTTTCTATAAAGTCTACTATTGTATAATCCTGCAACTTGTTTTTAGATGTAAGGGTAAATGCAAGCTGTTCATCTAACGGAAACTTATGCTTTTTTGAAAGAGCATTTGCAGTTTCGTTATAAACGCCCTCAAGTATTTTTAAAATTCTTTCATCGTGTGCTGCATCAGCAATTTTTTCAAAGCCTAAAAGTGCTCCAAGATAAGATACAGTACCGTTAGCTGCGTTATAAGTGTAAAATTTTCTTTCAAGAAAGCCTGTGAATTCATAAATAGGTTTAAGCCCTTTTATATCCGGAAGTTGGCAAACTAACCTGGATGCATCCACAGGAAGCTCCCAAAAATTTTGTACATTTACTATTAAAGGATCTACTTTAAGAAACTCGGCATCCGACTCAATGGCAGAACGCATTATTACGGACTCGGTAATGCCGACATTGCTTTCTAAAAAGACCTTTGCATCGGGGTTTATTTTTTCAATTATTTGATTCTTTATAATCTGTGCAGGCTGCTTCCAATTTTCACAGGTTACAATATTTAAAAAGCCGCCCACCTTTGCTTTTTTTTCAATACCGGCAACTAAAAAATCAACAATTCCCGAAAGGTTTTTTCCGCCAACGGCAGTAAATACAGCGTCTGCTGAGGCAATTGCATCAGCAATTTTATCTTTATCTGAAAATTTTAAAGCTTTTGCGTTTTTTACAACGCAATTTTTTTCACTGTTGCCAAGTATGTTTACTGTATACTGGCCTCTTTCATTAATTAGGTCTGCTAAGCTGTCAGCTTTTTCAACAAAAGTAAAGTCAATACCGCTTAAGTATAGCAAATGACCTATAAATCCTCTTGCAATTTTACCTGCACCAAATATTACAGAGCTCATTTTAAAGAAGCCTCCCGTATTTTGTAAATTGATCCTTTAAGGCAGGATACAATTCCTTATATATTTCAAATCTTTGTATTAGAATATCGCTTTTCTGCGGTATAAAAGTATTATTAATATCAATATAGGAAAGAGCCTCATCCGGACTTTTCAGTATTCCTTCACCGCAGGATGCAATGATTGCGGCGCCTAGGGCAGAAGCTTCCTTTTCTTTTAAAGTTACCACCGGTTTGCCAAACAAATTTGCCTTAATCTGGTTTAGAAGAATTTTTCTTGAAGAGCCTCCCGATACAACTATGCGGCTTATATTATCAGTATCTAATTTCTTAAATATGTGATATACACTAAACGATATACCTTCGGCAATGGCATAAGCTAAATCTTTTTGGGTGGTACCGGAGTTTACTCCAAAGAATACCCCTCTTGCATCAGGGTCAAAAATCGGAGCGCGTTCGCCGTTTAAATAAGGAAGAAATATTGGTGTATTGCTTTTATAGCAGGGTTTGTTAATGTCATCAATATTGTAAAAGTTTCCGGCATAGTTTAAGGAGACGCCGCTTGAGGCTGTAACCCCATAGTAGGCATTTTTTTTAAAATAAGGACCGCATACCATTTTAGTGTCCAAATCCATCTTATCTGTCAGAACGCCTACATGCTCACTTGTGCCGGTAATATCAAAAAGATCATTATCTTTTATTCCCATGCCGAGAAGAGCGGAAAAAAAGTCGTTGCAGCCTGTATATACAGGAGTTCCGCTTAAAAGACCGGTAAAGTCCGCCGCTTCTTTGGTAATGCAGCCTGCCTTGCAAAATGGATCCATGATAGGAGGAAGAAGTCCCTCGCTTGCCCCTATGTGGGATAAAAGCCTTTCGCTGTATTCGCCTGTCGAAAGGTTAGCTATGCCTCTTTGAGAATATTTATCGGTATAAAGGCTTCCTGTGAGTTTCTTAATAATATAGTCCTTAACCTGACAGACTGATCTGACATTTTCAAAATGAGTTATTATGTACTTAAGCCGGGGCAGAGGATAGGAAATTATGTCAGGGTGGGGCATGGATATTTCTTTTAAAAATTCCTTGCTTGAAATTTCAGACTTTAAAGCAGTCAGTTCATCTTTCCCGTAAGGGTCTTTCCAGGTTATTACGTCTTTCTCATTGATAATATAGGTGCCAACCTGTGAAGAAAGGCCGACAGCACTTATTTTGTGAGCATCAAATTCCATCAAGGCATCTCTTATAGCTTGAAACCAACCTGAAGGGCTGATTTCCTTGTAGGCAGCTCTTGTAATCTTTACAGTATTTAGCTTGCTGTCAACCAGAATAACCTTAACTGAAGAGGTACCGATATCTATGCCGGCTATCATAATAAAAAGACCGCCTTAACAAAACCCTCAGGCCTTTTCCTTGCCAGATCAATACCCTTTTCAAATTCTTCAAGCTTTAATGTATTAGAAATAAAGCATTCGATATTAACCGTACCCGAGGCCATAAGTTCTACTGCTTTTTTATGCATATTCCAGTTGTTTCCGGCGCCTACAACATGCAGATTATTGACGTGAATATCATCAATCCTAATACTCATTACTTTTCCTCTTCCGTATCCGGCTAAGGCAAAGTATCCGCCTTTTTTAGTAAGCTTTAAACAGTTTTGTATACATTCTTCTATACCTGTCGCATCAATAACAACATCTGTACCCTCAGGATGAATCTTTTTCATTTCTGACATTAAATCCTGTTCTTTTGTGGCAATAGTTGCATATGCGCCAAGCTTTTTAGCAATTTTAAGACGTTTATCCGTGGTAGCGCATACCACTATTTTTTCCATTCCCATAGCTTTTGCCGCAGCAAGCATACAGAGCCCGATAGAGCCGGCACCCATTATAAGTAAGGTTTGACCGAATTTTGCATTTGCTTTCTCAAGAGTTCCGAGTGCTACGCCCAAGGGCTCGCAAAGTGCTCCGTGTGCAAAAGAGACGTTTTCCGGAAGTTCGCATAGGCCGTAAACAGGGATAACCAAATATTCGGCATAAGCACCGTTTCTCTTAAATCCTATTTCTTCAAAGTCCTTGCAGTATCTCCAGTTGCCGCTTCTGCAAAAGTCACACTTTAAGCAGACAACGTCATTGGAACCTATTACTCTTTTGCCTATCCAAGCTTCGTCTTCCGGACTTCCCACAGCATCTACAATACCGCTCCATTCATGGCCCGGTATTAATGGGTAATTGGCAGGGATATTTCCGTCAATAACTTCAAGGTCGGTAGCGCAGATAGCTGCTGCTTTTACTTTAATTCGTGCAAAGCCCGGCTTGGGAGCAGGTATATTTGTATCCTTTAAATTCATAACCCCCGGCTTTTCAATAACAACAGATTTCATAGCATTTCCCCCTTAAATATTTAAGCTTTTGACTGAATTATATATAGCCATCAATGCGGCACCGAAAGTGGCATCCTTGACATCAATAACCGATACTTTACACGGTTTATTATAAGATGAAGCAGTTTTTACACAGCTATTTAGTTTTGCAAGGAAAAAATCTTTGTACTCCATCATTTCGCCGCAAAGCAAAATCTCGTCACAATTAAATATTTTAACTAAGTTAGATATTGCCATGCCAAGATAATTTGCTAAATCATCAAATATTCCTAAAGCTTTTTTGTCTTTCTTTAAAGCGGCATTAAAGATTTCCCCCATGCTTAAGCCTAAACGCTCGGTAATACCTGTCTCTGATACATAGGAAGAAAGGCATCCCTTACTTCCGCATTTGCAAAGTTCTCCTTTGGGATTTACGGTGATATGTTCTATTTCAAATAAACCGGAATCGGTTAATATTTCGCCATTAATCATAGCCGCCATACCAATGCCTTTATCAATTCTCAAAAGAACGGCATTTTCATATTCTTTATCAAAACCATGTCCCAAAAGAATGCAGTTGGGGTCATGGTCAATGTAAACAGGCAAATTAAACCGGTTTTCCATAATTTCTGCAAGGGGGACGTTTACCCAATCTTTACATCCGGGCAAAAACACTGAGGCTTTGTTTTTGGAATCAACAATACCCTGCATTGCAATGCCTATACATAATAATTTGTTATCTGAAAATTCAGACAGAATCTCTTTCGTAAAATTAAATATGCTATCAAGAAGCACAGAGCTATTTGCAAAGTCCGCCTCATAATGAAAATCTTTTATAACCTCGTTTTTAAGATTTGATACAACAGCGTTGATGCCGGTCATATTTACGTCTATGCCTACAACATAATTATCTTTTCCATTTACCTCTAAACAGGTGGGTATCCTTCCTGTTCCTGTATTATCAAGCCTTTTTGTTTCTATAATATATCCTGCATCTAAAAGCCTTGAAGTAATATTGGAAACTCCGCCCCAGCTTAGCCCTGAAATTCCTTCAATCTGCTTTCTGGTCACGGACTTTTGTATTCTTATTAAGTTAAATACATCTGAGGAATTAACCTGCCTCATATCATCTTGATTTATATATTTTTTCACTTAACACTTATCACCTCTTGACAACTCTATCACTCAGTGATAAAATTGTCAAGAGGTGATAATTATGAAAGATAAAATTTTAAATACGAAACTTGCGGAAGGTCAAATTGCTATATTTTACACAGGGCAGGAAGGCTTTATAATAAAGGCTTTAGATAAATACATCCTTATAGATGGTTACCTGTCAGATTATGTGGATAAAAACTGCGGTTCGGAAAAGGTAAAATGGGTTAGAAAATACGGTGTGCCGATAAAGGGAGAAGAGCTGGATTTTATAGACTACGTTTTTTGCACTCATGCTCATTATGACCATGCAGATCCAAGCACATTAAAAGCTATAGATAAGGTAAATAAAAAGGTTACTTACATAGTTCCCGCTGCTATAGAAGACAAAATACGTTCATACGGGCTTGAAAATATTATACTTGTAAAGGCAGATGAGGAAATTAATCTTAACGGAATTAAGGTAAAAGCTATTCCTTCTGCTCACGAAGAAATTAATCTTGATGAAAACGGTAACTGTAAAGAGATGGGATACATATTTAATTTCGGAAATATAACCCTTTATCATGCAGGCGATTGCTGCATATATAAAGGACTTGCTGAAAGGCTTGAAGGTGTAGATGTGGCAATGCTGCCCATAAATGGCAGAGATTATTTCAGGTACAATAATCATGTTATCGGGAATATGGATACCAAGGAGGCAATATTGCTTGCGGAAGCTGTCGGTATCAAAATGATAATACCCATGCATTTTGACCTTTATGAAGTTAATGCTGTTAATCCGGCATACTTTGTTGACTGCATAACAAAATCAGCTCCGGATCTTAGATTTCATATTTTTGTGCCGGGTGAAAAATACATATTAGACTAATTTAGGGGGCAGGGAAATATGAGGGAACAGCAGTTGCTAAACGGTATTTGGGACTATAGAATAGGTCAAGGTGCCTATACCAAGAAGCAAGTTCCTTATTCTGATTTATCAGTAGGTATTTCTGAATGCAAGAGAATCTTTAAATCAATTAAAGGTTATTCCAGAGCTTTTTTGGTACTTGAGGGAATTACATATCAGGCTATAGTAAATGTCAACGGGCATGAATTGGGTACAATGTATCCTTACTGCCAATACCGTTATGAGGTAACGGATATATTAAAGGATGAAAATGAAATCAGCGTTGTGATAAAAGATACCGTCTTGGATTTCGGACCATCCGCAGGCTGGGAGAACTATAGCGGAATAACAAGAGATGTTTATATTGAGTACACCGATAAAAGCATTATTAAAGATGTAATTTGGGAAGCTTTTGTAAATGAAGCCCTTGACTTGGCCCAGTGTACAGTAAAGGCAGAGACCGAGTACAAGGGACAAGGCGAAATAATTGTAAAACTTCAGGATAATAACGGCGAGACCGTTTATGAAACGCTTGCCGAGGCAAAAGAAAAGGACTATAGCTTTATTGTTTCAAACCCTGCTCTTTGGTCTCCTGACAAACCCACTTTATATAATTTGTCCGTTCACCTTGTTGTTGACGGTAAATTAAGTGACAGCAAAAGCTACCGTGTCGGATTTAAGAGGTTGGAGATTTTCGGTAGGAAGTTTAAGCTAAACGGTAAAATATTCTTTTTCCATGGTGTTTGCCGCCACGAGCTTTACGGAGATTTAGGTCATATGGTATCCGACGAACAAATCAGGAAAGATTTGCAGATCATAAAAGATTTGGGATGCAATTATGTAAGGCTTGTACATTACCCGCACAAAAAGAAGACATTGGAAATTGCCGATGAAATGGGCTTATTTGTATCTGAGGAGCCGGGGCTATGGCAAGCTAAAATGACCGATCTAAATAAGGTTAATGGCAGCATAGAAGTGATGAGAAGGACCGTTATAAGAGACAGAAATCATGTCAGCGTAGCGTTCTGGCTTTGCTTTAATGAATGCCAGTTGACCGAAGAATTCCTAAAGGCAAGTGTCAAGGTATGTCGTGACAATGACAGAACAAGACTGATATCCGGTGCCAATAATATGCCTAAGGAATATGTAAAGGAAGTATTTCCCGGTAGCGGTGTAGACTTCTACACAATGCACCCCTATGACAGTAGTTCTAGACTTATGCGTGAGTATGCTGCATACTTAACTGACAAACCCTTGATTTTTACCGAGTGGGGAGGACTTTGCGTTACAGACAGACTCGATACCTTAAAAGAAGAAATTTATGCTATAGTTGAAATGGAGAAAAACAGCGACGATAA
>JAUZPY010000068.1 GCA_030705805.1 Bacillota bacterium
AGAATATCACAAACAGGATTTGTTTCTGTGTTTAAAACGGCAAATCGCGCAAAGTAATCTTCCACTCTTTTATATTCACCATACCATGCGCTCTGATGCAAGATGCTGGCAGGATAATCCCGCTTTGCCTCGCCGGACATTGTATACCATGAAAGATGCGGACATCTTAAACTAATGCCATATAGTGATTGCCATGAGCCTACATTTTTATGCCCTTCAAAATTAAAGTCCCATCCGGTAGCACCATATAATTCGCTTAACATCCACTTCTTTCCTGTCTGGTGAGCAACAGAAGACAGCTGCTTAACATCCGTCCAAAAATAGCGATTAGCTGTCAGCATATCCATGCCGGGATACTCCATTTCCTCATAGCACCTCATCAGAGAACCGGCAAAATCTATCTGTGATGCGAGAGTGGATTCTTCAATTGCATGACCGGTAAATATTAAACTATTATCTTTGCACCAAGTATTAATCCGCTTAAAATAGTTTTCACAAAATAAATCCTGGAGAAGTAATATATAGTGCCATGTTGCTTGGTTTATTACCTGCTCTTTATAAACAAACCATAACTCCGGAAGGTGATCTATTAAGTCATATCCAAACTTTTTTATAAATTCAGAGAAAAGCTTTCTTGTATAGGGAATATACTGTCCATCAATGGGGAAATCACAACCGGACCCCCTTATCAGAGAGCCTCTTTCCGGTTCATCTGTAAATATACCCTTTATGCTTTTTCCAAGTCTTTCACCGCACTTACTCTTATACTTTTCGTGGGTAGACTCAATAAAAGCTTGTACAGCATCTTTATCCATAGTGTCAAGATATGTAGTATTATTAAACCATGTACTGCTTTTGCCCATAACAATCTCAAAAACTAATATCTTTTCATATCCCTTTGCATCAAAGCTTGTTTGAACTCTTTTGTACTCTATAAGATTATTTTCCTCTATCTTAGCACCAAAGCATGCAATTGTATTGCTGTCAATCCTAAAATCAGAAGAAGGAATTACGCTCATACGCATATACTTTATTCTGTATTCCGGATTCTTTGTAACCATTCCTCCGGCCGTACCGCTGGGCCATCTGTCCTCATCGTACAGCCAAGCTTCAAGCCCCATTTTTTCGGCTTCATCTGCAACAAAGTTTGTAATATCAAACCATTCTTCACCTAAATATTCTGTAGCAAGCCCGGTTCTTGAATGCATAAAAAAGCCGCCAAAGCCCATCTTTTTTATGACCTCCAGTTGCCTTTTCAGTTCATCCTTTTCAAGTTTTCCGTTCCATGCCCAAAAAGGTTTTGCTCTGTATTCTCTGCCGGGATTTACAAACAAGTCTTTTATTCCCTCCATAACAAGCCTCCTAATCTTTTTGCTTTCTCAAAACATTGAGAACATCTAAAAAATCTTGCGGAAGAGGCGCCTCAAAATGAACTCTTTCGCCGGAATCCGGGTGAACAAAAGTTATTTCTTTAGCGTGCAGGAGCTGTCCTAAAAGCTTGAACTTTTCATTTTTTATTCCGTAAGCTTTATCTCCTACTACGCTGTGACCTATATGCTTCATATGAACCCTTATCTGATGGGTCCTGCCGGTTTTAAGCTTACATTTTACCAAAGTATATGCTCCGAATCTTTCCATTACTTCAAAATCAGTTATTGCTTCTCTGCCGCCCGAAACAACAGCCATAAGCTTTCTATCCTTGGGATTTCTGTCTATAGGTGCATTTATTGTACCTTCATCTTCTTTGATGTTCCCGTTAACAAGAGCATAGTACACTCTTGAAAGGCTTCTGTCAGAAAGCTGTTTAGTAAGGCTTTGATGTGCTTTATCATTCTTTGCAATAACTAAAAGGCCTGTGGTGTCCTTGTCGATTCTATGCACTATTCCGGGTCTGATATCACCATTTATGCCGGATAAGTTACCCTTGCAGTGATAGAGGATTGCATTTACCAATGTTCCGCTCACATTGCCGGGGGCAGGATGCACTACCATGCCGCGCTCTTTATTAATAACCAGAACCGATGAATCTTCGTATACAATATTAATAGGGATATTCTCCGGCTCAGATGTGATGGGCTCAGGCTCATCAAACTCGACCGTAACAATATCCCCTATTTTAGTCTTATAATTATGTTTAACTTTTTTCCCGTTCACTAAAATTTTTTCTTCTTCAATAAGCTTTTGAGCATAAGAACGGGTTACATCTTCTGCATAAGCTGAAACATAAACGTCAATTCTTTTTTTTTCTTGTGCACTGAATTTAAGACTTTCTGGCATTTTCATCTGCATCCTTATTAATAAGAAGGTATATAATCATAAGTATCACTCCAATAACAACAAAGCTGTCTGCTATATTGAATATCGGAAAATTTATAAGCTTAAAGTATATAAAATCTATGACATCGCCGGTAGAAATACGGTCAATAAGATTGCCTATACCTCCGCCGATCATAAACGAAGCTGCACATAAAAACAAATTATCTTTTATTCTTTTCTTAAAAATATATCCCACTATCAGTATGATAAAAATAATGGTTACAGCTACAAATATCCATCTGCCACCCTGAAATGTACCCCAAGCCATGCCTCTGTTCCTAATATACTTAAACTCTAAAACATTGTTAATTAATACCGAAAATGTAGTACCCGGATGTATGCCGAGAGATAGTACGTAATATTTAGTGACTTGGTCAAATGCGATAATCAAAAGGCTTAATACGGTCCAAATTATAATACTCAAATTTATCACTCTCCCCAAAAGCTATTAATTTTCTCTGCTGCAATCCTCTAAAATCTTTATCTGTGCTGCAAATAAAGCGCTGATTCTAACAGAAAAAGCGTTTATTTCCTGCTTTAATGCCTCTTTTTTTGCTGTAAGATTCGCAATGTCTTCATACGCTTTTTTTCTAAGTTGCTCCGCTTCATCCTCAGCCTTAGAAATAGTAAATGCAGCTTCTTTTTCTGCAAGCTCTTTAATTGTATCGGAACTCTTTTGAGCAGAAATAAGAGCGTTTTGTAATGTTTCTTTCATATCCTTGCTTTCTTCAAGCTGAGATCTTAAATCTTTAAGCTCCTTTTTCATATCTGCACTTTCTAAATATATAGTTTCATAGTCCTTTTTAAGAACTTCGAATATTTGATCAACATCATTCTGATCATAGCCCCCAAAGGCCTTTTTTGAAAATTCCAACTGGTCAAGCTCTAATGGTGTATACATATTACGACCTCCTATAAATTATAAAAATTTTTTAACTGTTATAAAGAGGCGATCTTTTCTTGAAAAGCCACCAAACTCTTCAAGGACAGCCTTTCCAAACCCTCTTAAAGATACTACATCTTTTTCCTTTAGCTTTTTTGAAGGATCCTTTAATTCTTCGTAATTTACATGTACCCTTGAGGCTTTAATAGCCTCCAAAGCATCAGATCTGGATATTTTGAACATAACAGAAAGTACCGCATCAGCTCTCTCGGATGGAACGGTACCCTTGAAAAATTCAAAATTACTTGTGATGTTTATATTCTGGCAAGGCAGGACCTTGCAGCTTACACTTTCTTTTTTTACGGCAGTCAAATTCATTGCTATAAAATCAGCCATAGAACTTAAACAAAATACATAGGAGCGCCCATCTTCAATGCAAATATCTCCGACGTTTTCACGAGTTATCCCAAGTCCTAATATGCTACCCAAATAATCTCTGTGAGTTAAAGTATCGCTCCTGCCTGTTACCTCTACAACCGATATGGGAAAATCCGGTGTATCGCAAACAGGAATAAATCCGGCTACTTTTCTTTCGGCTTCACTGTATCCTCCAAAGCTAACTACCGATATGTCCTTTTCTTTGCAAGAAAGCTTTTCAAGCTTTTTACAAAACACAGGAGTTTCAAATCCCAAGTACATAGCATCGCCGGTTTTTTCCGAAGAATATAAGAGGTCGTATGCTTTGGCAAGCAAGAACTTTTCATCCTCGGAAGCTGCAGCTTTTAAAAAAGCGGTTTTATCAGTTAAAGGCACCTCAATATTACTCCAATCAAAAGCATCACTATAATGGGTGAAAAGTCAAGGGATGTACTTTCAAGTCCGAATTTTCCAAGAACTTTTCTGACAGGTTCAAGAACCGGATCCGTAATGTTACACAGGAAATCATAAAACCGGTTATTATAGCGCACTAAAATAAAGGAGCAAACGCACCTTGCCACAATAATCAGCTCATAAATTTCGAGTAAAATATAAATAATGCCTCTAACCATTACTCACTCCAAGGGAATATACCCTTGCTTTTAAGCTCGTCCTTAAAATCACCGAGTATACCAACATTATATGGTGTTACAAGGAAAATCATGTTTGATATTTTTTGAATTTCTCCGTCAAGAGAATATGCTGCACCTGACACAAAATCAACCATTCTTCTCGCTTGGTCTTTTTCTAATTTCTCAAGATTTACGATTACAGGTTTTTTAGTCTTAAGATTATCGGCAACTTCTTTGACATCATCAAAGCTTACAGGCTGCATTACAACAACTTTAAATTGTGTCGTAGTATTTATGTTTACAAGTCTGCCACGCTTACCTACAGGCTTAATTACCTCTTCTTCCTTTTCGATATCTTCGTCTTCTTCCGGCTCCTCTATAAAGTCATCATTATAGTCCTCCGGGCCAAAAATCATGTCTGTAATTTTGTTAAGTATATTTGCCATTTTCTTTCTCCTCCCAAAAAAATTATTTGTTATAATTTCTTTCACCAAAAATTGCTGTACCAATTCTTACAATAGTTGAGCCTTCCTCTACTGCTACTGTATAATCAGAACTCATCCCCATTGAAAGTGTATCAATCCCTTGATTTTCTTCCTGACACTCTTTAAATAGCCTGTACATTTTTCTAAAAATACAGCGGTTCTCTTCGGGATCTGTTACGAAAGGTGCTACCGTCATAAAACCACGTACACTAATATTTTCTAACTTTTCCATATCCTTTATTATATATTGAGCAGACTCTATTGTCAAACCAAATTTACTGTTTTCGCACGCGGCATTTATTTCCAGCAGACACGAAACAGTAATATTTCGTTTCATTGCTTCCGCATTTATTTTTTCTGCCAGCTCTAAACTGTCCACCGAATGTATCATAGCTGCTTTTCCAACGATATACTTAACTTTGTTTTTTTGGAGATGACCAATAAAATGCCATGGCAAGTCAGGCTTTTGCTCATATTTGGATACAAACTCCTGCACATAATTTTCTCCAAGTATAACGCCCGTGGAAGCAGCCTCTATAGCCTTATCAAGGCTCATTGTTTTTGATACCGCCATAAGAGTAATATCTTCTCTTTTTCTTCCCGACTTTTTTGCGGCTTCTTCAATAGAACGATTCATATTTTCTATATTTTCTTTAATTGTAAAACTCACTTAAATCACCATCAACTACAACATTATCGTAAAGTAATAAACCATCTGTTTCACCCTGAGACTGTTCGACAACTGAAAATTCAGGTGTTTCGTATATAACGTCTGCCTTTTTAAATATGAGTTTATTGTTCTTAGAAACAAATACTCCGAATTTTCCGTCATACATATGGAAAGCTCTTGAAGGTATCACATAGCCTGTATAAGTATCAAATATTACCGATACATTTACAATTCTGGAATCTGATAATCCTTCAAAATCTCTGGTAGACGAAATTTCTATAATTGAATATCCGTTTTCAGCGTCTGAAACATATTCTACCGCTGCGGGTATCTTGGTTTTTTCTTTTCCTATTTTTAAATAGACGCTTTTTCCTATGTCACAATTGGCCAGCTTATCAGACGGCACTTTACATAAGATATACCATTTAAAGTTATCTATTACTTTGCAGTCTTTATCTGACTTCTTCTCAGGTTTAGAATTCAAAAGGGTATCAAAAGCACTTACGGTCATGCCTTTTAAGTCCTTTTCTTGAATCATGTTCTCATAGCCGTCAAGTTTGTTTGAAAATATACCACCTGACGGTGCCAATATATCCTGCTTATCTGAAGAAAGCTCTGCTTCCAGCCCCTTTTTCTTTGACTTTAATGTTTCAACCGTGTCATCACTTTCATAACTTTTTGAATATTTTATGTTTACAAGTGTTTCAAGGTTGCTTATGGATGTATCGGCACTTGACATATTCCCAGAATAACCTGCTTGTCCGATTTTAGAAATGCATTCGTCTATATAGTTTTCAATTTTAAGTGCATCTTCGCTTGTAAGCGTTCCGTAATCCTTATCAAGACTATCAACACGCTCATCAATAGATTCAATTTCAGTAATAATGTTACCGTCAGATGCGGAGTTATATACGGATAACAGCCTGCTGTCTTTTCCTACCTTCTGGCCGTTTTCATAATACATTCTCGCAAAGCTTGCTTCCGGCACTGATACAATTTCTTCATTCTTTACTATAAACCCCTTGGCCTGAACTGAGTTTTGAATGGTTGAAACAGTCGCCGCTATTGTGCTTCCTGTGTCCTTGACGCTCATTATGTAAACAGATGCAGCAATAACCGCTGCTATTAAAATAATAACTAAAAATGGCAATATTCTTTTCATATTACTATTCCTCTATTATACGGCAGGCTTTATCAAAGGAATCTTCCGTCTGTATATCAATCCATCTGATATTTTCATTGGCGGAAAACCATGTGAGCTGCCTTTTTGCATATCTTCTGGTATTTTTCTTTAACTCATCCACAGCTTCTAAAAGGGAAATCTTCCCTTCTATAACCGGTATAAATTCTTTATAACCAATAGCTTGCATACAAGTTAAATTTTTTCCTTTTGCTCTATTATAAACCATTAAAGCCTCTTCGTAAAGACCTTGTTTCATCATTTTATCTACTCTTTTATTAATTTTTTCATATAAGAAGGCTCTTTGGGCTCTAAGTGCTATATATTTTACATCATATCTTGAGCTAACCGGAACTGACTCCTTCTCATACTCATTTATTGACTTGCCCGTAAGTGTGACAATTTCAATTGCTCTGATTACTCTTTTTAAGTTATTGGGATGAATTTTTTCAGCCGCCTCTTTATCTTTTTCCTTTAAAATTTCATAAACGGCTCCTGTTCCTTCATCCTTTGCTTTTTTGTTTAAATCATTACGTAAATTCAAATCGGTATTTGATTCCTTAAAAGATAAATCTTTTATTACCGAATCTATATATAACCCTGTTCCCCCGGCCAATATTGCTTTTTTCCCTCTCATGTTAATATCATAAATTACTTTATGCGCCATTTCGCAATAGTCAGCTACCGAAAAATTGTCCTCTATTTCACAAATATCAATCATATGATGTGCTATTCCCATTCGCTCATTTGAATCGGGCTTTGCGGTACCGATATTCATATCCTTATATATTTGCATTGAGTCAGCCGAAACCACTTCACCGTTATACTTCAAAGCAAGCTTTACGGAAAGCTCGGTTTTGCCGGAAGCAGTAGGTCCTGCTATTACAATAAGGGGAATTTTACTCATAGACGCTTAAATTCCTTTTCTATTTTTTCTTTAGTCATTTTAATGCATACAGGTCTGCCGTGAGGACAGGTATTTATACCTTCAAGCTTCAAGACATCAGAAACAAGCTGCTCCTGTTCTCTTACTGACATGACTTTATTTGCTTTTATTGCCGCCTTGCAGGCAACTGTATACATCGCTCTTTCCTCAAAGTATGTACGCTTATCCTTCTTTGCATCCTTTAAAATTGTTAAAAGCTCTATTAAAGTATCTTTTATTTTGCTTTCTTCAATGCCCATAGGTACCGCTCTCACCATTACATCGCTGCCGCCGATTGCTTCCATCTCATATCCTATGGAAGCAAAAAAATCATCATTTTCTTCAAAGGCCAGAAATTCTATGGAGGCAAGATTTACAATTAATGGTGAAAGAAGAATTTGTGATGGCTTTTGTTTAGACTTTCTCGCTTCTTTAAGCTCCTCATATTTTAATCTTTCATGTGCGGCATGCTGATCCATTAAAAGCATTTCATCGCCATGCTGTGCAATTATGTATGTGTTAAATACCTGACCTATTATATTGACATCTTTTCCGCTTGCAATGCCTAAAGATTGCTGAATGACAGGTTCAACTTTTAAATCAAGCTTTTTCTCTTCCTGCTTAATATCAGCTTTATTAACTGTATCAGCTTTTATATCAAAAGCAGGTCTGAAATGAACCTCTTGCTTATATTGAACACTGCCGAGCGCTTCGCTTACGGCATGTTCTTTGTTTAAAGAATTACTGCTCCCGGGATTTGTTTTTTCTTGGGATGCTGTTTTTGGATATCCGGAAACATAAGCATCTATATTGTCTTTTTTAACATTGCTATAAGTTAAAGGCAATTTATCTGCCTTTTCTTCAGTATGTTTTATATCTTTCCCATACTTCTGAGCACCAGTTTCCACAAGCGGTACATAAGGCTTTTCATACAAGGTATTTTTGCACGCCCAATATACAGCATCATAAACGCTATGTTCATCAGAAAATTTCACTTCAATTTTTGCAGGATGAACATTAACGTCAACAGATAACGGACTCATATTTATATTTAATACAGCTGACGGAAACTTTCCGACAGTAAGCTGATTTTTATAGCTTTCGGAAAGAGCAAATGATAAGGTTCTGTTAACAACCGATCTGCCGTTAACAAACATTATCTGCATATTTCTGTTAGGTCTTGCTGCTGCGGCGGTACCAATAAATCCCTGAACCTTATATCCGTCCGATTCATATTTGACAGGAAGCATATGCTTTGCAAAATCCGCTCCAAAAATTGTATAGATAGCATTAATAAGCATATTATCGCCGGGAGTAAAGAATATATCTTTGCCACTGCTGACATACCTAAGCGATACGTCCGGCCTTGACAATGCAGCCTTTTGGCATACATCTGTAACCGATGCCATTTCCGCAGAATCTTTTTTCAGGAACTTAAATCTTGCGGGAGTATTATAGAATATATCCCTCACAATTATAGTAGTGCCCTTAGGTGTTCCTATGTCACTAATATCAACATATTCTCCGCCTTCGATTATGAGTCTTGTTCCTTCTTCAGAACTTTCGGTTTTTGTAATAAGCTCCACTTTTGAAACGGAGGCTATACTTGATAAGGCCTCACCTCTGAATCCATAGGTGCGGATCGTTGTAATATCTTCAGCGTTTAATATCTTACTGGTGGCATGGGGCAAAAAAGCAGTTTTTACATCATCAGAGTCCATTCCATGTCCATCATCAGTTACTCTTATATAGCTTACACCGCCATTTTTAATTTCAACAGTAATGCTTTTAGCTCCGGCATCAAAAGAGTTTTCCAAAAGTTCCTTTACAACAGACGCCGGTCTTTCAACAACTTCCCCAGCGGCTATCATGTTTGCAACGCTCTGGTCAAGTACATGTATTTTACTCAAGCTAACTCACCCCTTTAGGTTAGGCATAATGGAGTAAAGCCCTATATGGTTTTAAAAGGCAACTTTTTCGAAAGTAATGCGTTAAAATGCTCGTTACATCAAGTATTCACTTACGAAAATTTGCTCTTTTAAAACTCTACGACCCTACCCTTAAAAATTTTTTTCAGTGCGTAAGATTTTGCAAGGCTGACACCCTGCAAACCGACAAGATAAGACGGATGGAAATTTAACAAGGGCAGGGCACTGCTCCCTTATGCCTATGCTTCCTTTGCCTTGTTTTTTAAATCATTTAATATATTAAGTGCCTCTATCGGAGAAATGGATGTTACATCTATCATTTTCAAACGGTCTATAATAGCATCAGATACCATAGATGAAATTCCCATCTGCACATTTTCTTTTTTCTTCGCTTGTTTGGGCTCTTTTGGTGGCTCTTCGCTTTCAATCTCTTTAAGAATTTCTTTTGCCCTGTTTATTATGTTAACTTTTATTCCGGCAAGCTTTGCAACTTCAATGCCGTAGCTTTCATCTGCCCCGCCGCGAATTATCTTTCTTAAAAATATAATATCATCTCCGCGCTTTTTTACAACTACACAGTAATTTTTAGTACGCGGCAAAGTGTTTTCAAGCTCCGTAAGCTCATGATAATGAGTTGCAAATAATGTTCTGGCCTTTATTTCCTTGCAGCAGTATTCAACTATTGCCCATGCCATAGAAAGACCGTCAAAGGTGCTTGTACCTCTTCCGATTTCATCAAGTATAATAAGGCTCTTTTTTGTTGCATGGTTTACAATGTCGGCAACTTCACTCATTTCCACC
>JAUZPY010000069.1 GCA_030705805.1 Bacillota bacterium
CTAATTGAAGATGATAAAAGTTCATTTATTAAAAAATATCAGGCAAAATTTTGCTGCCAAGGCACGGAAAACCTTTATATTAACGTAAAAGCAGAAGAAATGGTTGAATGCTACGTAAACGGAAGCTTTGCCGGTTTCAGCTTGTGGAACAACCATGAATTTTTTATAAAGCCATATATTAAAAAGGGTGAAAATTTAATTGAACTATCTGTTACCGGAAGCGCGGTTAACAGATTTACAGATCAAAAAATAGAATACGGGCTGTTATAAGTACATATTATCACCCCAGTTTTTAGCTTAATTAATAATATTCAGAATTATTAATTATGAGTGATGTATTTCTAAGTGCTTTTTTCTGTTTTACTATAAAAATTCAGAAAAAAGTTTGCCAAATGCTTTAATATGTTTGACAAAAATAAAAAAAGCAGATATACTTAATCTTATACAAGGAGGGTGTTTTATGGATAAAGTGATGGATAAGATTGACTATGCTATATTATCATGCTTAAAAAAGAATGCCAGGATGAAGGCTTCTGATATTAGCAAAGAAATTAATCTTTCTGTATCTGCAATTATTGAGAGAATAAGAAAAATGGAATCAAACGATATTATTGAATCTTATACGCTTACTCTTAATCAAAAAAAGCTTGGAAATGACCTTATAGCTCTTATGGAAGTTAGTCTTGAGCATCCAAAGTATTATGACGATTTTGCACAAATGGTTTTGAAAACGGAAAGTATACAATCGTGTTATTACCTTACAGGTGAATATGACTTTATGCTTAAAATATTAACTGACTCATCTGACAGCCTTGAAAGAATTCACAGAGTAATTAAAAGTCTGCAAGGAGTCAGCGCTACAAAGACACATTTTGTGCTTAAATCAGTAAAAAATGATATGGCAGTAATACCTGAAATAGAAACTATGTAAATAAGGAAGTGTTTTTAATGGCACAAAGGACATGTGCCGAGATTGATCTTAAGGCAATACAACATAATATTATAGCTGTCAAGAGAAAAGCAGAAGGCAAGGAAGTTATGGCAGTTATAAAAAGCGACGCTTACGGGCATGGAGCCGTGCCTTGTGCAAAGGCTCTTTTGGGAATAGTGGATTCTTTTGCGGTAGCAACAACAGAAGAGGCTATAGAGCTTAGAGAGTCGGGACTTAGTATTCCTATATTGATTTTGGGCGGAATCCCGGATGAGGAAATTGACCTTTGCTTGCAGAATGATATTTCCATGACTGTTTATAGCATGAAAATGGCTGATGCAGTATCTATAGAAGCCGAAAGGCTTGAAAAAACAGGAAAGATTCATGTTGCTATTGACACGGGAATGAGTCGCATTGGCTTTAGCCCCACGGATGAGAGCATTGATATAATAAAGAAAATTTCTAAGCTTAATAATTTGTTTTTAGAAGGAATTTTTACTCATTATGCGAAAGCAGATTATGCAGATAAAAGCTTTGTTAAAATACAAGATGAACGCTTTCGATATGTATGTGAGAAACTGTCTTTAGATGGTATAAACATTAAATACATACATATTGCAAACAGTGCGGTCATAATGGATTTTGGCGATTGTTACGGGAACATGGTTCGCGCGGGAATTATAACCTATGGTTTACTCCCGTCAGATGAGGTAAAAAAGGAAAGCTTAGATATAATTCCTGCTCTTACATGGAAAAGCAGAGTTGCCTTTGTTAAGGAAATTGAGCAGGGAGTAGGAGTAAGCTATGGCTTGACCTTTGTTGCGCCAAAAAAAATGAAGCTGGCCACTGTTTCCATAGGTTACGGTGACGGATATTCCAGATTACTTTCCAATAAAGGCAGAGTATTAATAAATGGCAAAAGTGCTAAAATAGTTGGAAGAGTGTGCATGGATCAAATTATGGTAGACGTTACGGGAATGGATGTTAAGGTGGATGATGTGGTAACCTTAATAGGCAGAGACCGGAATGAATATATCAGTGCGGATGAAATTGCAGATATCATAGGTACGATTAACTATGAAGTAGTGTGTGATATCGGGAAGAGAGTACCTAGAATTTATAAGTAAAAATAAGCCCGGATAAATTTCCGGGCTTATTTTTTTTGGGGTGAGGCATAAGGGAGTCGACACCCCTTATGCTTAGCAATATAAATAATCAGCAATAAAAAATATAGGACTTAGAAAAATAGCACATTAATTAAAATCTTTCTTAATTAAATAATAGACATGTTTTCTCGAATTATTAAGCAAGAACAAGAATACAGTAATATCAAGATAATTACATTAATTTTGCTCTCTTATTATTCCGTTAAGTAATCGTCAAAATATTATACGAATAAAATTAATCCCAAGAAATATTTCTGCCAAATTGATGTTCGGAATCCTTTTTCGCAATTAATAGTTTAAAGTGATTGTTTAAAATTCATTTTTTGGGTTAAATATAAAAAATTAGTTAAAAAATAAGGTCAAAGCCTGTTTGGTGTAGATTTTTGACAAAATTCACTTTAAAGTTTTTGCCGTTATTTAAAAATGCAGAAAAAATTTCGGGGAAAAATCTAAAAAGGATGTATTTTAAACTAAAAATTGAGCTTGTAAAGCTAATAAATATCGTAAAAAGGGTCAAAAATACAAAAAAATTCTTGATTTTTTATTATGTGTAGCGTATAATTTTACTATACTTTTATTAAGTATGATTGGCATTATAAATAAGGAGGATGAGAAAATGAAAAAAACAATAGCTATGCTTCTTGCGGCTTCAATGGTATGTCCACTTGCAGCTTGCGGCGGCGCAAAAAAGGCACCTGAAGGCGGGGAAATTAAGATTGGTACTATCTCGCCAAACACAGGTGCTATGGCAGTATACGGGGAAGCTATGGTAAACGCATATGACATGGCAGCAGCAGAAATTAATGCCGATGGCGGTATTAATGGCAAGAAGGTAGTTCTGGTTAAGAAAGATGACCAGATGGATCCTACGGAATCACTTAACGCTTTTAATGCTCTTGTAGCCGAAGGTGTTGATGTTGTTCTTGGCGCTGTTTCTTCAGGATGTACAGCAGCAATTACCGACGCAGCTAATGAAGAAGAAGTTCTTCTGTTAACTCCTACATCTACAGCTGACTCCATAACAACAAAGGATGACTATGTTTTCCGTACTTGTTATGCTGACTCCTTCCAGGGCAAGATAGCAGCTAAGTACGCAAAGGATCTTGGCTGTAAAGAAGTTGGTGTTCTTTACTGTGCAGCTGATACATATTCAAAGGGTCTTTATGATTCTTTTGCCAATGCTTGTAAAGATTACGGTATAAATGTTGTTGCAGCTGAATCAGCAGCAACGATGGAAACAATTGAGTTCTCAAATCAGTGGGCTGCTATAAAGGCTAAGGGCGTTGGATTTGTATTTGCTCCCTTCTACTATTATACAGTAGGTCCTTATGTAGTTCCCCAGGCAAGAACAGCCGGATACACCGGAATAATAATGGGTGCGGACGGATATGACAGTGCAAATAATTATATCAGCCAGGGTTCTGACCTTTCAGCTTGGAATAATGTAATGTTTACAAATCACTATGATCCTGCTGACAAAAATCCTGTTGTAAAGAAATTCGTTACAAACTACAAGACCAAGTATAACGATACACCTAATGCTCTTGCAGCATTAGCTTATGATGGACTTTATATGATTAAAAAAGCAATGGAAAAAGCCGGCGCCGAGGATGCTAAGTCTGTAAGAGATGCACTTGCTGACACATCAACTGTTTACAAGGGTGTTACAGGTACATTTACACTTGATAAATCAGGTACACCTGTTAAAGGTGCAACTGTAGTTGAGTACTATTATGACAAAGCAAATAACAAAGTAGCAACAAAGCTTCGTGACGTTGTAAAAAAACTTGACTAATTACGAACGGTTATATTAAATTAAAGAATTATCTAATAAATTTTAATAGGTATTAAAGTTAAAAGGAGAAGTTCTTTTGTGTAAGACTTTAGAACCTCTCCTTTCTAATGCCTAGCCCTGGGATTAATACAAAAAGCGAAAGGTGGTAATACGAATGAGCGGATCTCTCCAGACACTTAGCGATTTCCTGCAGTGCTTAATTGTAGGACTTAGGCTGGGCAGCGTATATGCTTTGGTTGCACTGGGGTATACCATGGTTTACGGCATCATTCGTCTAATTAATTTCGCACACGGTGATTTTATCATGGTTGGCGGATATACATTATTTTTTACAATTCCTGCAATGCTTGCGGTAAATGATAAACTTCCGATATGGCTTGCAGTTATTGTTGCAATTGCTGTCTGTGCACTTGTTGGTGTTACGGTTGAGCTGGTTGCATACCGTCCCGTAAGAAAGAAAGGGACAAATATGACTGCCCTTATTACGGCTATCGCTATGAGCTTGTTTCTTGAAAATCTTGCTCAGGCTATTCCTGCAATTGGTCCTAACTATAAGATTATGCGCAGGATGTTCAGCAACAAGGCAGTGCTCAATTTTTTAAATATTTCTCTTGACTGGACTACATTATTGACCATTTTAATTGGTGCATCAGTAATGATTGGTCTTCAGCTTTTTGTGAAAAAGACGAAACTTGGCCGTGCAATGCGTGCTGTATCAGAAGATAAACAGGCTTCTGTACTCGTTGGAATCAACGTAAACAGAACCATTATTATAACTTTTGCTATAGGCTCGGGTCTTGCGGCTGTTGCTGCGCTTATGTACTTTGCACAGTACTCTACAATTATGACTACAAGCGGCACAATGTTGGGCTTAAAAGCTTTCGTTGCAGCTGTTTTAGGAGGTATCGGGATTATTCCGGGGGCTATGCTTGGCGGTCTTGTTATAGGACTGGTTGAGTCCTTTACAACAGGTTACATATCATCAAGTCTTGCAGACGCTTTTGTTTTCCTGATACTTATAATAGTTCTTATTATCAAACCTGCGGGTATTCTTGGAAAGAATGTAGGTGAGAAAGTATGATGAATAAAAACACTAAATTAAAGGGATACCTTGTCAATACTGTGGCATTAGCAGTCTTACTTATGGCGTTTCTTATTTTAAATGCTAATTTTAAAACCCCATTTTACTCAGTTGTATTTATTCCCAGCCTATGGCAGATTAGCTACTTAATTATACTTGCAGCATCTTTGAATTTGGTTCTGGGCTTTTTAGGACAGCTTTCACTGGGGCATTGCGGATTTATGGCTATTGGTGCATATACCGCAGCACTTTTATCTCTTTATTTTGAGAGAGCCGGGATTTTTACGGATAAGAAAGCTCCTGTATTTATTGTAAGTATACTGGTGTCATTGCTTGCAGGCGGACTTTTAGCCGCAATTGTCGGTATTATAGTAGGTATACCTGCATTAAGGCTTAAAGGCGATTATCTTGCTATTATCACACTCGGCTTTGGCATGATTATATGTAATGTTATAAATAATCTTCCCTTTGCCGGTATGGAGGGCTTAAGTAAGGGCTCGGCAGCAGCTTCTCTTTACAAAACAGGTCTTGGCTTTGGCAATACCTTAAAAACTAAATATGCATGGGTTGCTATTGTAATTACAATACTTTGCTTGGCGGCCATGTTTATGTTTATAAGGTCCAGATTCGGACGCGCAATAGAATCTATCAGGGACGACGAAATTGCAGCCAGCGCCAGCGGAATCAATGTGTCTTTATATAAGGTAGGAACCTTTGTGTATTCTGCATTCTTTGCAGGGATAGCAGGCGGCTTGTTTGCATGCTGCAATTCATCGCTGTCGACTGCAAGCTTTGCTTTCACAAACGGGTCCATTTTGAACAGTACATTTATAGTTGTTATGGTTGTTGTCGGAGGCATGGGCTCTTTGACAGGCTCTATGCTTTCTGCCGTATTAATGTTTCTTTTAAACTATGTTATAAAGAATGTAATTAAGGCCTCTGGAATGCCTCTCTTTGTTCAGAACTTGTTTAAATATCCAATGCTGGTTTATGCTATTGTTTTAATAATAGTTATTATGTTTAAACCTAAGGGCATTTTAGGTACGCGTGAATTTTCTTTGGTGAACACCATTGAATATATAAAAGGAAAGCTTGGTAAGAAAGCCGTAAAAGAAGGGGGCAGCAAATAATGGAAAGAACCCCTGTATTAAAAACTGTTAATTTAGGCATTACTTTTGGCGGACTCAGGGCAGTTGAAGACTTTAATATTGAAATATATGAAGGGGAGCTTGTTGGACTTATTGGTCCTAACGGAGCCGGAAAAACAACGGTATTTAATCTGTTAACAGGCGTTTATACTCCTACTGAAGGCAAATTTTATTTAAGCGGCAAGAATATGAACGGCAAGAAGACTCATCAGGTAGTAGCCGAGGGTATTGCTCGAACCTTTCAAAATATCCGCCTTTTCAAACAGATGACTGTTTTAGAAAACGTAAAAGTAGCATTAAACAGCAAATATGAATATAAGTTTTTTGCCAGTCTTTTCCGTACTCCAAAATTCTGGAGGAAAGAGGAAGAGCTTGATAAAGAAGCGAGAGATTTGCTTTCTATATTTAATCTTGAGAATAAGGCGAACTATATTGCATCAAATCTTCCTTATGGACAGCAAAGAAAGCTGGAAATTGCACGAGCTCTTGCAACGGGCATGAAAATTCTGCTCCTTGACGAGCCTGCAGCAGGTATGAATCCAACAGAGACAGCAGAACTTCTGGAATGTATTAAGATTATAAGAGAGCGTTTTGGAATTGCTATTCTCTTAATTGAACATGATATGAGTCTTGTTATGAACGTATGTGAAAGAATTCAAGTAATAAACTTCGGCAAGACCATAGCTTTTGGGTTGCCTCATGAAATTGCGAATAATCAAGAAGTTATCGAGGCTTATCTCGGTAAAAATGAAGACTAAAGAAGGAGGAACAATATGCTTAGGGTTGAAAATTTACATGTATCCTATGGCGCTGTTAAAGCCATAAAGGGAATAAGCCTTAAAGTTAATGATGGCGAGATTGTTTCTCTTATCGGAGCTAATGGCGCCGGCAAGACAACGGTACTCCATACAATAACCGGACTTGTACAGCCGGAAGACGGCATTATTGAATATAACGAAATAAATTTACAAGCTGTAGCTCCAAATAAAATTGTAACTTTGGGACTTGCCCACGTTCCTGAGGGCAGGCACGTTTTCACACAAATGACTGTTACAGAGAACCTATTAATGGGTGCTCATTATAGGAAAGACAGAAATAAGATTGAGGGAGATCTTGAGGTTGTATATGAAAGCTTCCCCAGACTGAAGGAGCGTTCTAGGCAGTTTGCAGGGACACTGTCAGGCGGCGAGCAGCAGATGCTTGCAATGGGACGCGCTATGATGTCAAAACCAAAATTAGTAGTAATGGACGAACCTTCTATGGGTCTTTCTCCTTTATTGGTTAAGGAAGTATTTAACATTATAAAGACAATGCACGATAACGGAATTACAGTTCTGTTAGTGGAGCAGAATGCAAAAATGGCATTATCAATTTCGGATAGAGCCTATGTTCTTGAAACAGGGAAAATTACAATGAGCGGCAACGCTTCTGATCTTCTTTTAGACGAAAGAATCAAAAAAGCTTATTTAGGTGCATAAAGAAATAAGAGCCTTTTTGAGGTGCAGCCCAAAAAGTTAGATTAAATTTATTAGCGACTAGCGAGGATTGAATTCTGTAATTTACAGGACTCAATCCTTTTTGTTTGCATTTTATATTCTCTTATGCTATTATAGAAAAAATAAGAGGAGTGGAAATTATGGATATAGAAAAAGCAAAACAATTGATAAAGGATTATGCCTATAAAAACTATTGTAATATGACAAGAGAACCCAGTGGAATCATTAAATATCCATTTATTGTGCCCGGCAGCCAAAGCTACCACAGCTGTCTGTGGGATTGGGACAGCTGGCTGACAAATGTAGCAATCAGACAGATTATTAAAAACACTAATGATAGTTCAGGCTTTGAAAAATATGAAAAAGGATGTATTTTAAATTTTCTTGATCATACCGATAAAGACGGCGGAATGCCTATTGTAATTTTGCCGGATCGAATAATGCCTACAGCAGAAAAATTATATGAAAGTAATATGCATAAGCCTGTAATTGCACAGCATCTTGCCTTTGTAATAAAGGAAAACGGCAACGATGCAAATTGGATAAAGGGCAGCTTTTCAAAGCTTGAAAAATTTATTGGTGTATATTTAAAAAATTACCGGCATGAAACAGGTCTTTTTTTCTGGCAGGATGATTTTGCAATCGGAGTAGATAACGACCCATGTACATTTTATAGGCCGCCAAAAAGTTCCGGCTCTATTTATCTTAACTGCTTAATGTTTAAAGAGCTTAAGGCAATGGAATACATAAGCGGTCTTTTAGGACTTGATGAAAAACAATTATTTTATAAAAATGAAGCTGAAAATTTAAAGAAGGCAATACAGGAATATTGCTGGGATGAAAGAGACGGTTTTTATTATAGCGTAGACTTTAATCTTTTACCTGTTGACCCCAATTCTGGTTTGCATAAAGGTGCGCCCAGACATTGGAACTGCCTTATACAGAGAATTGAAGTTTGGTCAGGCTTCTTGGCAATGTGGGCAGGAATAGTAACAAGGGAGCAGGCAAAACGCATGGTAGAGCATTTATTAAATGAAAAGACGTTTAATGCTCCTGCCGGAGTAAGAACCCTTTCTAAAATGGAAAAAATGTATAGAGTAGTGGAATCCAACAACCCATCCTGTTGGCTTGGCCCTATTTGGGGCATTTCTAACTACATGGTATTTAGCGCCCTTACAAGTTACGGATTTGAAAAAGAAGCTAGAGAGCTTGCTGAAAAGACAATAAATATGTTTGGTGAAGATATTGAAAATTGCGGAGAAATGCATGAATATTATGATCCGGAAACCGGTGCGCCGATTTTGAACCCCGGATTCCAGAACTGGAATCTTTTGTCCGTTAATATGATTGAATGGTTGGACGGGAAAACACCTATAAAGGAGTTTTAGTATAATAAAAAGTAATGCGACAAAAAGGGCAGAGAATTTCTCTGCCCTTTATTTAGTGGAAGTTACGCTTTAAAGTGGGGAGGAGCATTACCGGCTATTTTTTTTAAAGAATAATTTTAAACAGATTCTATAGCCTAAAAAACAGCCTAGGGTATTTAATAATAAATCCTCAATTTCACTTATGCCGGTTCCAAATATGTACTGAAAAAATTCAATAAGAAAAGATAGCAAAAAGCCATATAAAACAACACAATAATTTGGCTTTTTTAGAAGCGGCAATAAAAACCCGAAAGGTACAAACCATATTATATTTCCTATGAAAAGATAAGTGAATGTTAGAAAATCACCTTTCTTTAAAAGGTCAAACAGTCCTAGAAACGGAATTAATTCAATCTGCCCATTAAAAAAATTACTAAAATTAAAGTTAGATCTGAAAACTGTTATTCTGAGCAATATCATTATATAAATAATAAACACAGGTGGGAGAATAAACGAAAACTTTTTCTTCATGAGTGCCTCCGAATTTAAACATAACGATTTTAATTTATTTTGACATTTAATTTCCCAGGTGTCAATAACTATTTATTAATTTATAAGACATTGACTCTTTTGCTGCAGGCATTTCACTTCTTTAGGGGAAACAATGGTTGACTTTGAAATGTGTTTATGCTAAAATTACCTTGAATGGGGAGGTAGAAAATGGGAAAAATTTTTGACATAATTTCCGGACTCGTTTTTGTCCCCAGATGTTGCTCATGTAATAGGATAATAAAGAGTGATAATAATTGTTTTTGCGATGATTGTAATAAAAATATACATATTATCGAAGGGAAAGTCTGCGGCGTGTGCGGACAACCCCTGCCGGATTATTTTGAAAGCCCTATTTGCGGAAGATGCAGGAATTTGAAGCATTATTTTAATAAAAACATTTCTCTTTTTAAATACAACGACGAATCAAAAAATGTAGCACTGAATTTAAAATATAAAAACTACTCATTTATAAGGCCGGTAGCCGGTCTTTTGGGTGATAAAATTAAACAAAACGTTCAGATTGATGCAGTGACCTTTGTTCCTATGTATAAGGAAGAAGAACTAAAAAAAGGAATCTGCATAACATATTTTC
>JAUZPY010000007.1 GCA_030705805.1 Bacillota bacterium
CTTTGCAGCCTCAATTCCCTCAAGCCATTCTTTGATATAGGAACTGTGAATTCCTCCGTGCTCAGGTGTAGTTTTAATCATGTTTTTATTTCCCCCCTTTTATATTAATAATTTCACTTTCTGAACTGTATTTTTTACTTTTACGCTTGGTTCCTTCTTCGCCATGTGTAATATTACTTTGATGTTGTTTTTCAAGCTGGACCGCTTGGAATGTTTGTCTCCCCTTGTGCTCCCGCATTATTTTAATATTTGCACATATCCTAAAGTACCGTCAACTTTGATTTTGTCACCTGTTTTAATTTTTGTAGTTGCATCATTAACGCTCACCACTGCTGGTATTCCATACTCGCGAGCTATAACACTACCGTGTGTCATTTGCCCGCCGACTTCTGTTACAAGTCCGCTAATTGAGACAAAAACAGGCGTCCACGATGGGTCGGTGAATCTTGTAACCAAAATTTCGCCATCCTGCATTTTCGCATCTTCCATTTTGAACACTACTCTTGCCGTGCCTTCAATGACACCTTGTGACACGGGCAGTCCGCCCAAAGCGCCTTCCGGGATTTCTACATTCAAGGTACCAAAGAAGCACTCGCCTTCAGATGTGATTACCCTTGGTGGAGACAATTTTTCATAAGCCTTAAATTCTTCTTTTCGCTGATTTATAATTTTGTAATCCACTTTGCCTTTTTCTATTAAATCTCTGAATTCGTCAATCATTAAATAGTAAACATCTTCTCTGTTTTCAAGAATACCTTTTTCGACTAATTTATCCGCCTCACGCATCCAAGCTTTTTTAATCACCCAGTAACACTGTATCATACTAAATTTAGGGAACTCCCTGAAACCAATCAGCGGACGCATCAGGTCTATTCTTTCAAGCATTTTTTTAGTCCTGTGTTTTGATAGCTTAGAGATAATTTTGCTTTTTAATTCTTCAACCTCACGCAGTTTTTTATCGGTTGAAGTCTTACGGTAATTAGGTTCGTGGCTGCTAATATTATTCATAATAAGAGGCACTAAATCCGTAGGCTGCTCATAAAAACGAGGGCGGGTGATATCTATTTCGCCTGTGCAACGGACGCCGTATTTATTTAAATAATTTTTAATAGCAGACGCAACTTCCCTGCCACCGCTTAGCTTTTCTAAATCCTCAAAAAATGTATTATTATTCGGACTTTCAAAGTATTTCATAATTTCGGGATATTCACGGACAACATCCGCAACATCAAGTAAATCAAGCCCCATATTTGAAGTTACATTATTATCAACCGATTGAATTAAAACGTCTGCGGCTTTCTCAATACCACACCATTTTTTACACTTTCTATTTATCCAGCTTTGCGCCATAAGCCCTGCGTAAATAGTTCCCATAATTTTATAGTCATACATTACTTTTTGTAAACTTTTAAGGGTGATTTCAGCTTTGTCAACGACTTCTGCGCCCACATACTTACTGTATTCTTTATCGAGATTTTGGATATATTTTTCGCTGCGCGTGGAAAGCTTATTCGCACTTTCTTTATCTTTCTTAATGAGAATTCTAAACATTTCAAAAGGAAAAAGCGGACTAATATAAGAATTTATGCTCAGAGCTTTTTTGCCTCCGGCAAGATTTTTCATAAAGTCTTTACGCTTATTAAGTTCATCAATGATAGAGGGATAATAAGGGTCGGCAACGCCCATTGCTTTTGACCAGATAAATCTGCCGATTTTGGATTTCAAATCCGGCGAACTATCTAAAAACAGCCTCCCTCCGGCGGACGGCATAAAGAAACCCGATATAAACAATGGAAAAAAGGCTAACCCCAGGGGTTTCATAGCGTCCGTCATCATTTGCGTGTGAGCCATACAGGTGTAAATGTGGTTTTTGTTGTCTTTATTTTCAATAGTCGGGTATAAAGTTGTAATCGGGCGGCTTTGGACGATGTAAAATTTGCCGTCAGAAAACGCCCACTCTATATCTTGCGGAGAATCGAAATGTGCTTCTATTTTTTTGCCAATTTCAGAGAGCTCCAGAATCTGTTCATCCGTTAACACTTGATTTTTATTGTTTATGCTTTTTACGGCTGTACCACCGCTTTTATCCGAAACAATAGATATTTCCTTATTTTCCACCTTTTTAGCGATGATTCTGCCATTATAAATCTTGTAATTATCACTGTTTACCAAACCCGAAACCAAAGCCTCACCCAAACCGAAACTTGCATCAATAGAGATTACCTTACGGTTCCCCGAAACAGGGTCTGCCGTGAACATTATCCCCGACATTTCAGACTGCACCATTTCTTGAATAACAACCGAAAGACTCACTTTATCGTGCGGAAAGTTATTTTGATTGCGATATACAACCGCTCTTTCGGTAAATAATGACGCAAGACATTTTTTGATGGCATTTATTATATTATCTTTGCCGATAATGTTCAGATAAGTGTCCTGTTGACCTGCGAATGATGCGGTTGGCAAATCTTCAGAAGTAGCAGATGAACGTACTGCATAAGCGGTGTTTTCGCTGACCTTTATTTCGTCAACAACACTTTGCGGTAGCTGGGCATTTTCAATTCTGCCTCGAATTTCGCTGCTGATTTCAGAAGTATTATCCGCAGTTATTTCGGATATTAAAGAAGAAATGCCACAACTTTGTGCAGCAGCCTTGTATACATCAGTCGTAATACAAAAACCGCCCGGCACATTAAGTCCACCGATTTTTGTAAGCTCACCTAAATTTGCACCTTTGCCACCGACAATTGGCAGCATTGTCTTGTTAATATCCGCGAAATTAAGAATGCTTTGGTTCATTTCTTTCACTCACTTTCGGTTGTATTAAATCATATCTCCGTTTAATCATTCGTTTCAATTCTTCAATATAAAATACTTTTCTGGCATCAACGTTGTCACCCCAAGTTAAAATGGCTTCACAAGGAGGGCAGACAGAGGGACGGCTCATCTGTCCTGTTAAAACCTTTCTATAGTCCCTTTATCCATAAGCCAAATGAACTGGTCTGACCCCCGAAAAGTAGACAAAACAGGGACGGATGATATATACTACAAAATGGGAGTGGTATATATGAAACGAAAGTACAGTGACCAATTCAAATTAGCAGTAATTAAGGACTATTATGACAGTCCTTTGGGCGTCAGAGCCATTGCTCTAAAATATAACTTACCTTCAAAAAATTACATCAACAACTGGGAGCAGTACCTTAAGGAAAAGGGATTGCTGTCTGCTGGTGCAACCAAGCCAAACAAAGCCGTTGGAAGGTCTCCCGAAGATGTAATGAGATATGACTCTAAAACCAAGCGCGAAAGGCAATACGAAGCTGAAATTGAAATTCTCAAAGCACGTATTGCATATTTTGAGAGTTTAGAATATATGCAGCCATTTCTAAAAAAAAACATAAAGCCAGGGAAATAAGGTGTCTTGTCATTTTAAAATTAGAGACGAGGTTCCCAATAGGCATCCTATGTGATATTGCTTGTATAAGCAGGTCCGCTTTTTACAAGTTTAAGCATAAAAATCCTTGTACTTTAACAGATATTGATGATAAAATTATTGACATATACAATAAAAGCAACAAACGAGCTGGTTACAGAACCATAAAAATGCGATTAAAATCGGTTTACGGTTTAACTGTCAACCACAAGAAGGTTCAACGAGTTATGCAAAAATGCGGCCTTAAATCGGTTGTCAGGCCCAAACGCAAAAAGATAAAAGAAGACTTGTATATTAAACCTAACATACTCAATCGTGATTTTAAGGCTGCAAAGCCAAACGAAAAATATGCAACAGATATTACATATATCCCAACCCAAAGCAAAATGATGTATTTATCTACTATCATTGATTTATACGACAACTATCCTGTAGTATGGAATTTAAGTGATAATCAAAATAAAAGCTTAAGCCTTGATACAATAAAAATGTTAGCCAATAAGGTGGATTTAAGCGGGGCTATTATCCACAGTGATCAAGGCATTCATTATACAAACAAAGATTATACCTCATATTTAAAAACACTCGGAGTAAATCAAAGCATGTCTCGTAAGGGAAACTGTTGGGATAATGCTTGTGCCGAAAGCTTCTTCAGCCAATACAAATGCGAATGTATTTATTTATACAAAAACAGGATAAAAACACCCTTTGATGTTATGGAAATAACCGAAGAATACTTCGATTATTATATAAATTATCGTCCACAAAAAAGGCTGGACGGATTGACGCCAGGCGAATATCGGTTAACATACGCAAAATCATAAAAAATCAGTATATATTAACCGTCCCCAAACTGTACACCTTTAGGGGGTCACCTCAAACCGTCCCCTTGTCTATTTCCCCTTGTGCTCTCATAAATCATTTAATTTTTTTTGATATTCCTTCAACTTTATCTTTTAACGAATCTATACTTTTTGCTATTACTTTATAGTCGATTTTACTTAGCTCTTTAGATATTTTTTCTAAGGAGTCGGAAATTTTCTCGCTTCCTTTGTTTGAACTTATTGTCATATTATGTAACGGCTTAGTGTCTATCAAGAATATTTTAGACTCATTTGAATATTCAAGTGAAACCTTTAATTGTTCATTTTCTTTCAAATTATTATCAAATAACATAACAAAGTTTTTTTCACTTAAGCTAATTATATATCCTAATGGCAAGTAATAAGATTCGTTAGGCTTCAGAAAATCTACAAAAGCAAAATCTTTATCTGCAATTTTGATTGAAACATTCTTAATTATATCATTGCCAAAATTGTATATCTCAAGTGAGAATGTACAATTTGCTTTAAATGCAGTCGCTTCGTTTATAGAAAGCTTGCATAATAAATTAGAATGTTTTGAAGATTGAAACAAATAAGTTTTACCTGTATAAAAAGCCAATATAGCAGTTAAAACTATAAAAGATACATAATATATACACTCCCAAATATCTTTTGAAACCCATAAAAAAGTCATTTTAACACCTCGTTTTTTATTGCTTGATGGTCTTTTGGGGGACACAATGGGGACGGTTTGGGGTGTCCCACTTGTGTTCCTATTTCATAAATTGCCAATGAAAATGTTACGAAAAAGGTACGTCCCCATTACGTCAATGAACCGTCCACTTGTCCTGCCCCTGTGTCAAATTTGTTCGCCAGAAATTCTTTTTCTTACATATTCACAATCTTTATTAAAAGTTTTCTTATCCCTTAAAATCCTTTTATAAAATAATTTTATATCATGATCTCCAAGTATCGAAAAAACCTGTGAATTTTCATTTGCAATATTGCAAAGACGGCTCGTCTGATCTTGTGACCAGATCTTATATTCCATGCATTTTTTTATTATTTCATGAGTACGTGAAAAGCTATCGCTTTCTTCCAAACTCGATATCAAATTGTCTTGAGCGATTTCTTCCTCAGTTCGATTATCATGTGCATTTTCATCATGACATTCAAGATAGTAATTTTCTATGGATTGGGAAGCAGATATTTTATCAATAATTGCTTTGACCATCTTATCAATTTCAGATCCATCTGCATAATCAGCTGGAGCAAATAGCTTAATACGTCCATCTTTATAGATTTTAAATACTTTTGTTTTATCGCAGGTATCGGGATTATAAACTCCTATTGAATATCCTCCATATTCATTGACAAGTTTCATACATGGCACATCTGTATCGCTATCACCTATGTATATCATATTGCTAAATTGGATTCTCATTTCAGAAGGCTGAAAATGGTCATTAACTCTTTGATCATATACTTCCAGAACGCCTTTTTCTATTCTAAATAAAAACTGCGTCTTATTTGTGTAGTTAACCGACTGTGCTGGCCAAATTGCATTACCATGCTCACCATAGTAAAACGAACAGGCATAAATACACTTGAATTTATCAGCTATACTTGTTCCCTCAATCATTTCCTTTAATCCTGATGAAATGATATAGTGTTCCATCTTTACATTTTTCTGGCAAGCATAATCATTTATGCGGTCAAACCATTTCTCTACTCCATTAAAGAACTTAATTTTCGCTCCATATTCAGCAAGAGATTTTTTTGTAATCCACTGTTTACCTGTACTTTCTATGCTCATTTCATACATATATGCAAGATTCTGATCCATGTCATTGTCTTTTGCTAAATTATTTGACTTCTCCCAAAACTCCTTGACATCAAAGCCTACAGATTGAATAAAGCCCTGAGCCTGCATATCATCAGGAGATAATGTCTTATCAAAATCATAACAGATAGCAACTATAGGAATTTTTAAATTATCATTTTCGCTCATATCTTATCCCGCCTTTCAAAAAGATATTTATAAACTGTCAGAGCAAAAAATTGCTGACATCTATCCCCAACACTCAGCTCGCTCCGGCATCTAATCCACAGCCATAACCTATGACATCTAATTCGGCAACTCAACCCCTGCATATTTTTCATAAATTTGCGCCTTGGATAAGTTTCCGCAGAGCGTCTGCCATCGTTCGGACTGAATTTTCCCCTTAAAAAGCCTTGAAGACGCCTGAAATCAAGGCTTTTCTAGCGGGTCACTCTTTTACCCTTGACATCAATACCACCGTCTCAACATGGTACGTGTACGGGAACATATCAAAAGGTACCGCTGTTTTAACTTCATAGCCTGAATTTTTTAACTGGGCTGCGTCCCTTGCCAAAGTGGCCGGGTCGCAGGACACATATACAATTCTCTCAGGTTTCATCAAGGCAAGCGCCGATAAAAGCTCGGGCGCGCAGCCCTTTCTGGGCGGGTCAACGACCACCACATCGGCCTTTTCTCCTTTTTGAATAAGCCTTGGCGCAATTATTTCAGATGCTCCTTCGTAAATGACTGCATTTTTTATATTTGCTCTTGCCAGGCTTTTTTTTGCAGCTTTTACCGCCGACGGAACAATTTCCACGCCGATAACCTTGCCCGCTCCCCCTTTAGCCAAAGCAGCGGTAATAGTGCCGGCTCCACAGTATAAATCAAATACCGTTTCTTTCCCCGTAAGGCCGCAAAGCTCCACCGCCTTGTCATACAGCTTTTGGGTCAAAAACCTGTTTACCTGAAAAAAAGAGTCCGCATAAATGTCAAAGTCAACACCAGACAAGGAATCTTTTATATGGTCAGAACCAAAAATAACTTCCGTTTTGTCACCTAATATAACACTTGTCCTGCCCGGATTTATGTTAAGCAGCAAGCCTTTTACGTTTTCATCTTCCAAAGCTTTTTTAACCAAAGATAAATCAACTTCTTCCGCTAGAACCACTATTAAAAGAACGCTTCCGTCCTTTCCTGACACCCTTGTATAAAGGTGCCTTATGACCCCTTCCCCTGTTTCCGGGTCATAGGGCTTTATATTTTTCTCCTTTAAAAGATTCAGCATTTTTCCTATAATTCTTTTTGACGCCTCATCCTGTATTACACAGTTTGGCACCGCAACCTTCGTATTAGAGTGGGTGCGATACATTCCCTGCTGATAGTCATCCGTTACAGGCATCTGGCTCTTGTTCCGGTAGCCTTCTTCACGGTCTGATACCGTATCCTGCACATAGGCGTCTATGCCGCCGATTCTCTTGAGTGCATCGGAAACCTTTTCCCTTTTAAAACGTAGCCTTTCGCTTTTATTAAGATGCATTATAGCGCATCCTCCACAGGTTGAAAAATGAGGGCAAATGGGTTCTTCCCTGACATCTGATGGCTTGATTATTTCAATAAGCTTGCCGTATCCGAAGGTTTTCCCAACCTTTACTATCCGTACCTTTGCCATGTCACCTGTGGCTGTAAAGGGTACAAAAACAGGGTATGAGCCGATCCTTCCGACTCCGGCACCTTCACTTGTATATCCGTCTATATAAATAGTAAATTCGTCATTTTTATTTATTTCCACAGTCTGCCTCCTCTTCCATGGAGACAGAGCCTCGTTCAATAGCCATAAGACCGCTTCGTACCACTTCTAAAATGCCAAATGGTTCGGCAAGTTTCAAAAAAGCTTCCGTTTTGTCCGTGTCCCCTATTATACACGCAGTTATAGCATCACTGGCAGCATCTATTATAGATGCTCTAAAAATATCAATAAGCTGTATTAATCTTTCTCTGGCTTCACCTTTCGCAGCTGCCTTTACAAAGCAAACCTCTCTGCCTACGGTTGCTTCCTTCGGAAGCTCCTTTACCGCAATTACATCTACCAATTTTTCCAGTTGCTTAGTAATCTGATCCACTTCTTTTTTGTCGCCTTTTAAAGTTATGGTGATGCGTGATACCCCCTCCCGTCCGGTAGTACCCACAGACAAAGCTTCAATATTAAAACCACGCCTGGAATAAAGGCCGGTAACTCTGTTTAAAACGCCTGTGCGGTTTGCAACCAGCACAGCTAACACATGTCTATCTTCCATGATGCTGCCCCCTGAATGCGGATTCATCAGGGTCTGTTATGACCCGTAAAATATATATTCCTTCTGTGTTCATCATTTTTCCCAATTCATTTTCCGCTTCCTCATTTTTACTTATCTCCCCATAGGAAGCGCCATATGCCTTTGCAATATATTTAAGCTTTGGTCCGGTCAAATCAACCGCAGAATAATTTTCATTATACTCGTCCTTTTGCAGCTCACGTATCATACCTAATGATGAATTATCCATAATAATCACTTTTAAGTTTAA
Source organism: Bacillota bacterium (assembly GCA_030705805.1). Lineage (GTDB taxonomy): Bacteria > Bacillota > Clostridia > CAKSNL01 > HGM11501 > JAUZPY01. The sequence goes on from JAUZPY010000007.1 coordinate 8,642, forward strand.
TTTTAAGGATGCAGCGGTAGCAAGCTCCGATAAGGACATCTGAAATCCTCCGTCTCCGCAAATAACTACCCCATCCTTTTTGCTTTCCGTTGCCGCTCCGATAGCTGCCGGAAGAGCAAAGCCCATTGCACCGAGGCCACCGGACATAATAATCCTTTTACTGTCCTTAATTCCTTTTAATGCCCATATAAGGTTCTGCCCCACGTCAGCGGTAATGATTTCATCTTTAAGATTGTCCGACAGAATGCTGAAAAAATAAATCGGATCAAGGCCTTCATGAAAACCAAGGTTTTCTGGTTCTTTTTTAATTGACTGTTCTTTTCTTTTTACAAGAAGCATTAAAGCATTAAGTGCTGCTTTCAAATCCCCTGTAACGCCCAATGAATCAATATTTTTTCCTTGCTCCGCAGGGTCTATATCTATATGAACGGATTTTTTATTTATTCCCATAAGCGTACGTTCAGTCGCCCTTGAACCGGCAAGGATAAGAAGGTCAGAATCTATAACAGCCTTATTTGCAAAGTCGCTGCCATACACGCCTGCCATTCCTAAGTTAAGTTTTTCTGAAGCAACAGCTCCCCTTCCCATCATGGAATAAACGGCAGGAATATTGAAGCTTTCCATAAACAGCTTAAGAGCTTCTTCTGCTCCGGATGCAAACACTCCTCCGCCTGCTACAATGAGAGGCTTTGAAGCTTGGTTTATAAGATTTGCAGCTTCATTAAGTTCTTTAAGCTTTGGATTTCCCGGCACTTTGTAGCCGGGCAAGTCAAATTCGGCAGCTTCGTCATCAGTGTCGATTTCTTCCGTTTGAATATTGAAAGGAATATCTATCAGAACAGGGCCTTTTCTGCCGGTAGAAGCTATATAAAAGGCCTCGCGAACATTTCTTATTATATCTGAAGGATTTTTTATCAAAAAGTTATATTTTGAAAAGGGCATTGTTGCACCTGTAATATCTGCCTCCTGAAAAGCATCTGTTCCTATTCTTCCCGTTTCGACCTGACCTGTAAAAATGACCATAGGGACGCTGTCTGCCGAGGCGTTAGCCACCGCAGTTATAAGATTGACCGCTCCCGGACCGCTGGTAGCAAAACACACACAGGTTTTTTTGCCTGAAGCAGCATAGCCGCATGCAGCATGGCCGGCTGCCTGCTCGCTTCGAGTAAGAACATGGCGGATTCCGCTTTTCTTAAGCTCATCATATAAAGGTGCAATATTAGCTCCGGGATATCCAAACACTACTTCTACACCCTGCTCCTTTAATGTGTTAATTACAGCCTTTGCACCGCTTATCCTCATGTCCGTCCTCCTTAATAGATTATTAACTAATTTTACCACATATTTTTTCTTTTGCCAAGTAGGATAAGTAAAAAATGGCTTGTTTACCTCCTTTTTCAATTATCTTTTACATTCTTTTTCTTTGTAATCTTGATAAATTTTGGAAATACTATTATAATAGTTTAATAAGAGGTGTTTTTAATGAATATAGGATATAAAAATTTAAACGGCTGGACAAAAGCGGATCACGACTCAGTATTTGAATTTGCCGACAGTTATAAAGAATTCTTAAATAGCGGCAAATCAGAACGGGAGATCATTGTTGCCGCTCTTGAAATTGCAAAAAATGAGGGGTTTGTTCCTCTTTCGGAAAAAGCAAGCTTAACGCCCGGCGACAAAGTTTATGAGTTAAACAGAAATAAGGGCTTAATGCTTGCGGTAATCGGTAAGCAGCACTTGTCAAAGGGATTTAATTTAGTAGGCGCTCATGTTGACTCTCCCCGTCTTGACGCAAAGCAGAATCCCTTATATGAGGATGGCGGTATTGCCTTTATGAAAACCCACTATTACGGCGGCATTAAAAAGTATCAGTGGACAACTATACCGCTTTGTCTTTCAGGTCTTATTATTAAAAAGGACGGAACTCATATTCATGTTTGCCTGGGCGGCGAGGATGATGACTTCTGCTTTACTATTTCCGACCTTTTGCCCCACCTTGCCGGTGAGCAAATGGGGAAAACTCTTGGCAATGGTATTGAAGGTGAATCTCTAAATGTAATTTTTGCGGGAATTCCCTTCGTTGAGGATGACAAGGAAGATGTTAAAAAGGCTGTACTAATATTGCTTAGGGATAATTACGGAATCGAAGAAGAGGATTTCCTTTCCGCGGAGCTGGAATTTGCCCCTGCTTTTAAAGCAAAGGACGTAGGACTTGACAGAAGCTTTATAGGCAGCTACGCTCAGGATGACAGAGTATGTTCCTATGCAGCGCTTCAAGCAATTTTAGGAATAACAATTCCTGAGAAAACAGCTATTTGTCTATTAGTAGATAAAGAGGAAATCGGTTCCATGGGTGTAACGGGTATGCAGTCCAGATTTTTCGAAAACTCTGTAGCGGAAATGATAAACTTGTCTGGAGATTATTCAGAGCTTTTATTAAGAAGAGCTGTATCCAATTCCGTGTGCCTTTCCGCCGATGTTTGTGCGGCTTATGACCCCAATTATGCTTCCGCTTTTGAAAAGCAGAACACTCCTTTTGCAGGCTGCGGAATCTGTATAATGAAGTACACCGGAGCAAGAGGGAAATCCGGTTCCAGCGACGCTTCTGCAGAGCTTATGTCGGCTATAGTAAGGATTATGAATGATGCAGACGTTTGCTGGCAGACAGGAGAACTCGGCAAAGTAGACGGCGGCGGCGGCGGTACAATTGCGCAGTATACCGCCAATCTTGATATGGACACAATAGACGCCGGGGTTCCTGTTATTTCAATGCATTCACCATTTGAAACGGTAAGCAAGCTTGACTTATACGAAACCTACAGAGCATATACGGCTTTTTATAAAAGCAATATAGAAAGATAGAAACTAAGTGGACTGTTGCTTGCTTTATCTTAGCAAGTGGACTGTCCACTTAATTATTTAAGACGATAAAAAGAATTGTTAAATTTTTTGTTAATTTGTTGACAATATGCAACAAAATGCGGTATAATAAGACCAAATAAACGAGAAATTTTGCTAAAATATAGACATTTTTACGGACATTAAGGATATTTAGATAATTTATCTTAATACTTCTCTTTAATGTCCGTTTTTTTACTTACAATTTAATTCTATAACAGAAAAGGGATGTAAAAAATTATGAAAATACTTGTGGTTGATGATTCACAATTTGCTCGGGGTGTTATTGGAAAAATTTTATCAGAAGGGATTGAAAATTCAGAAATTAGTTATGCAAGTACCGGTGAAGAAGCTTACAAACAATATACGTTAATAAATCCCGACTGTATAATTACAGATTTATTAATGCCTGGGGTAGATGGAAAAATGTTAATAAAGCTTATTAGGCACTCGGATACGAATATCAAAATTATTGTTATTTCTGCAGATGTGCAAAAGTCTGTTAAGCAAGAGGTTGAAGAATATGGTATTACGCTTTTCATAAATAAACCCCTTGATCAGGAAAAACAAAGCCTTTTAATTAACGCTATTAAGGAGGTTTAAAATGCTTACTCCAATGCAAAAAGATGTTTTAGTTGAGCTTTTCAATATTCACGTAGGGGCTTCAGCTAACTTATTATCTGTAATGGTTAACCAAAAAATAATCTTATCTATCCCGGAGGTGGAACTGCTATCCGGAAGCGAATTGAATATGTTTAGCTTTGAGCAAGCAGGAATCTTTGAATCAGGCGAAGCCGTAATGTCAAATGTTAAATTCGGGGGAGAATTTAAAGGATCAGCTTACATAATGTTTCCGGCAGCGAAAGCTAAAGCGCTAGTAAGTGCTTGCTTAAGAGAAGATTTAAGCACCGAAGTATCAGAAAACGGAAACCTAACTTTTGAAGAGCTTGATGTAATAAAGGAAATATGTAACGTAACACTAAATTCCGTAATCGGTGAATTCGGAAACCTTATTGATGAAAAAATAGAATTCACAACCCCTAATGTTGAGTTTAATTTAGTATCTTCCATGACACCGGAAATTATAAAAGGGAAAAACAAATATATACTGGTACTGTTAACTTCATTTTTTATAGAAAGCATAAGTGTTAAAGGCGTTATATTAATTTCTTTGGATGATTCCTCTGTTAAGATAATCATTAATAAAATAAATGAACTCCTGGAGGAACAAAATGAATGAATTATTATACAAAACTCTTAAATTAATAAACTTAGGAGTTATTATTCTTGACGATCAGCATAAAATTGTTTTTTTCAGCAACAAAATAGAAAAGCTATGCAATATACCTGAAAAAAAAGTCTTAGGGAAAAAAATAGAAGAGGTTTTGCCCGTATTTTCCGATGCACAATATTCTACTATGATTGATGTTGTTCTCTGCACAGGGCAAAGCAGATTTTGTTCCAGTGCTCTTCATAAATCCTTTGTCTTTCCAAAGGGTGAAAGCAGGAATTCAAGGCGGCAGAATATGAGGCTTGAATTTATATCATCAGAAGGAAAACAATATGTTATAATTCAAATTATTGATATTTCCGAGACCTTTAACAATGAGTTGCTGTTAAAAGATAACATTATTCAGCTGAAAAAAGGCATTGAGGATTTAAATTTCACAAAGGCTGCAACCGAACGAATGGCAAAGTACGATGTACTTACAGGTCTTTTAAACAGGTATTATTTTGAAATTAAATTTAATGAAATGATACAAGAAGCCGAAGAAACTAATGAAAGGTTTGCATTACTTTTTATAGATATCGATGGTTTCAAAATTGTTAATGATGAGCTTGGTCACATGATCGGAGATGGAATTTTGCAGCTTGTTTCAGGCCGGCTGAAAAACAATATAAGAAGCAACGGTTTTATTATGAGGATGGGCGGAGATGAATTTGTTGTAGCCCAAAAAAATACGATAAATATAAGTCACGCCGTAAAAATTGCACATAATCTTTTGGAGATTTTAAGAAAACCTTATTATATAGACGGTAAGGTAATAAATATCTCAGCTAGTATTGGCGTAAGTATTTACCCTGACCACGCTAAGAATTTAACCGAACTGATCAGTAAGGCAGATAAGGCTATGTATTATACTAAAAAACACGGAAAAAACAGAGTTCAGTTATATAATGATTCACTATAAGATGGAGTCAATATGCAAAATTTTAATGAAAATGATAAAATTATTGAATTATTCATAGTAGAATCCAATCAATTAGTCGAACAATTGGAAACTATTATCTTGCTGTGTGAAAGCAATGAAGATTTGAGCCTTGAAAATATAAATAATATTTTCAGAATTATGCATACCATTAAGGGCTCTTCTGCGATGATATCCTTTAACAAAATTTCAGAGCTGTCTCACTCTATTGAAGATATATTTTTTTACATTCGGGAGCATGATGAAACCCAGTACAATTATGAAACAATCTATAAATTAATTTTTGAATTTATAGATTATATGAAAATCGAACTTGTAAAAATAGAAAATTTCCATGAGCCGGACGGGGATTGTCAAGATTTAATTGAACATTCAAAAGCATTATTAAAAAGCTTAAAAAGCAGCTCATTAAAAAAAGGAAAAAAGCAAGCCCAAAATAAAATGACCTCTGAAAATACTATAGGTGAAGGTGAAACCTGTTACTGCGTTAAGGTTTTGTTTGAAAAGGATTCAGAAATGGAAAATGTCAGGAGCCATCTTCTCTTGTATAGTCTTAAGGAATTGGATATAAAAGTCTTAAAAACAGAACCGGAAAACCTTGACTTAGAAGCTTCTTCCGGAATTATTAGAAACCAAGGTTTATTTTTTACTATATCTTCAAAAGCAGATATAAAAGATATAGAAAAAATTATCTTATCTGCTTTAACCCTCGAAAGTTATAAAATAATAAGTGTGGAAAAGATCCCTGACAGAATCAAAACCCTTTTTGACGCCCCTCCTGATTCAAAAAATTCTGATGACAGCAGGAACTTGGAAAGACACCAAAATTATATAAGTGTTCACCCTGATAAATTAAATACTTTAATGGACCTGGTGGGTGAATTGGTAATTTCCGAATCCTTAATTGCAAACAATCCTGACTTAGAGGGCTTAAAACTTGAAAACTTTAACAAATCTATGCTTGGGTTCAAAAAGCTTATTAATGAACTGCAGGATGTTGTATTTGAAATGAGAATGCTTCCTGTAGAAGTTGTTTTCAATAAAATGCATCGAATAGTAAGAGATATAAGCAAAAAATCAGGCAAAAAAATTGAGTTCACAGTGTCCGGTGGGGATGTCCAGATGGATAAGAGTGCTATTGACTCATTATCAGACCCGATTATGCATTTAGTAAGAAATGCAGCGGACCATGGAATAGAAGAAAAAGCAATAAGAGAAAAGCTTAATAAGCCTTTAACAGGGAGCATATCCTTAAAAGCATGGCAGGATAGCAGCTATGCGTATATAAGCGTATCAGATGACGGGAAGGGCCTAAATAAAAAGGAAATTTACGAAAAAGCTCAAAGTAAGGCTCTGGTAAACAAAGATTTTGAGGATATGACTGAAAAAGAAATCTTTTCATTGATTTTATACCCTGGCTTTTCTACTCGAGAAGAAGTAACAGAGTTTTCCGGCCGCGGTGTGGGCATGGATGTAGTAAAGCAAAGCCTGGATTCTATTGGCGGAAAAATCAGTATTTTAAGTGAAGAAGGTAAAGGGACAAGCATAACTCTAAGAATCCCGCTTACCTTGCTGATTGTAAATGTTCTGCATATAAGTGTCGGAAATATGAAATTGGCCTTGCCTTCCGATAATATCGTTGAAATAAGAAAAGCCGATAAAAAAGACATAATAGAGGATCCGGACGGAAATGAAGCCCTTTTTTTAAGAGGCGAATGTTATCCGATCATAAGACTTAATAAGTTTTTCGAATCAGATACCGAAATATTATCCTTGGAAGACGGAATCTTAGTAATTGTAAAGGAAGACAATGAAACGGTATGCTTATTTGCTGATAAAATAATAGGAGAACAGCAAGTGGTGGTAAAGCCCCTTCCCTTATATATTAAAAAAACAAAGGGAATATTGGGCTGTTCAATACAAAGTGATGGCAGTTTATGTTTAATTTTAGATGTAAACGACATTTTAAATGCAAAAGAGAGTGAACTTTTATGGCACATGTTTTAAATGAAGATAACCTCATTGAAGAAGATACAGTGGCTAATAAGTACCTTTTATTTTCTGTTGACAAGGAAATTTATGGTGCAGAAATAAAGAATGTGGAGGAAATCATCGGGATACAGGACATTACTCATGTACCTCAGCTTCCGGAGTTTATCAAAGGAATAATAAACCTTAGAGGAAATATTATCCCGGTAGGAGATTTAAGAATAAGGTTTAAAAAGGAAGCCGGCTCATATATGGGAAAAGCATCAATTGTTATTTTAAATCTAAACGAAGTGGTATTAGGAATAATTATTGATAATGCATTAGAGGTTATAACGATAATGCCAGATGAAATCCAATTGCCTCCTGAAATGTCTTCAGGCTATAAAGATAAGTATGTAAAGGGAATTGCTAAAGTTAATGAAAAAATTGTTCTTTTACTTAATATCCAGAAGCTTATAAGTGAAGAGGAACTTGATGAAATTAAACCTGCTATTAGTTAGGAGAATGGTTATGATTAAGAAAATTAAAAATTTAAAAATCCCGGTAAGGCTTTTAATATGCTTTACAATTGTCGGTTTGATTGGAACAACAGGCGGCATTTTAGGAAGAATAATACGTAATGAACTGATATCGAATCTAAATGGTATCTATAATGAGACAACATTGCCCCTAAGTTACCTTACGTATATTCATGGCAATTTTATGGAACTCACTGCAAATATTGCCAGTTTAGAGTCTTCTCCTGACCAAAGTATTTCAAGTGATGCTAAAGGTATAACCGATAACATTAATAATATACAAAATTATCTTGCCAAATTCAAGGAGCATGGAAGTAGCTCAGATATTACAAAATTAAATGAGCTGTTAACTAAATACACTGCTTCGGCAAAGCTTGCCGTTGACCTTGCAAATTCCGGTCGAAAGAGCCAGATTTCAAATATGAACCTTGATATGGAAAATATGAGCAAGGAAATTAATGCGGAAATTTATAACTTAATTAATCAAAAAGTAACCATGGCGGAGTATTTAATAAAACAAAATGAAACTACATCATTAAACAATTCTAATGGAATGCTTGCTGTTGTATTTGCTGGTGTTTTAGCAGTAATACTACTAGGGTGGTTGCTTTCAAGAAGCCTTTTAAGACCCCTTTACAAGATGATTAATTGTGCAAATAAGATATCTGAAGGTGAGGTTGATGTTGACCTTGATATAGATACAAAGGATGAGCTCGGTATTTTGGCCGAATCCTTTAAAAAAATTATTATATCCTTAAAGCATCTCACCTCTGATACTGATATGTTGGTTCAATCTGCCATCAACGGACAGCTAAGTCTAAGAGCAGATGTTTCAAACCATAAAGGTGAATACAGAAAAATTATTGACGGCATAAATAAAACCTTAGATGCTGCTACCGCACCTATTAATGAAGCTAAAGAAATATTGGTTGAAGTATCACAAGGAAATCTTAAGGACCGCTTAATGGGTGATTATAAGGGAGACCATGCTGTAATTAAAAGTTCATTAAACAGTACTATAGAATCCTTATCTCTATATATAAGCGAAATAAATAATGCCTCCGAGCAGCTTGCAATTAGTGCAAACCGCGTTTCTGACGGAAGCCAATCTTTATCTCAAGGTTCGACAGAGCAGGCATCCGCTCTTGAGGAATTGACCTCTGCTATTTCCCACATAGCAAATCAGACAAAAGAAAATGCAGGAAATGCAACAAAAGCAAACGAATTAGTGCTTTCCGTGCAGGGTAATGCTGAAAAAGGTAATGATTATATGCAGGAAATGTTAAAATCAATGCAGGAAATAGAAAGAGCCTCTACTAACATTTCTAAAGTTATAAAGGTAATAGATGAGATAGCCTTCCAAACCAACATCTTATCACTAAATGCTGCTATAGAAGCTGCCAGAGCAGGCCAGCACGGCAAAGGTTTTGCTGTTGTGGCTGAGGAGGTTCGCACCTTAGCTGCAAGAAGTGCCCAGGCAGCTAAAGAAACATCTTCTTTAGTTGAAAACTCCATTGAAAAGGTTAAAAGAGGCATGTTAATTGCAGATGACACCGCACAGGCCTTACACGAAATACATGAAGGAATGAGCAGTACAACAAGCCTGGTAAGTGATATCTCTCTTGCTTCAAACGAGCAGGCATCTGCTATTGTGCAAATTAATCAAGGTATTGAGCAGCTTTCATTGGTTGTACAATCCAACTCTGCTACTGCCGAGGAAGGTGCAGCTGCAAGTGAGGAATTATCAAGTCAGGCTCATCTTTTGAGAAAGATGGTTGACAAATTTCAGTTGAATGAAGATGCCATAAATAATGAGGGGTTAGAAATTCTTAATAATATAAATCCTAAAAAAGCTCACCAGGCTAATTTAGAAAAAAAGTCTATAAGTGATCAGGAATTCGGAAAATACTGATAAATAACCGGTGTGAATTAAAATGATTACAATAAACGACGAAGACTTTACAGCTTTTGCTGAATTTATTAACTCCAATTTTGGCATAAATTTGCTCTATAAAAAAAGCTTTGTTCAAGGTAGGCTTCAAGTGCTTCTTGAAGACAAGGGTTTTAAAAGCTTTTTTGATTATTTTAATTATGTATTAAATGATACTACTAAATCAGAAATTACTGAATTAATTAATAGAATAACCACCAATTATACCTTCTTTATGCGAGAAGAAGAGCATTTTTCTTATTTAGTAAACAAGGTCTTGCCTTATCTGAAAAAAAATATAAAGGATAATGATTTAAGAACATGGAGTGCGGGCTGTTCAACCGGAGAGGAGCCATACACTATTGCTATGCTTCTTCTTGAATATTTCGGTCCTGAAATAAGCTCGTGGAACACAAAAATATTGGCAACTGATATTTCTGTAAAAGCTCTTAATATAGCAAAAAAAGGGGTTTACTTCCCTAATTCCCTTGATAATCTTTCCGGTGTTTGGAAATTGAAATACTTTACTAAAAATCCGGAAGGTAATTATTGCATAGCAAAAGAACTTAAGGATGAGGTAATTTTTAGGGTTTTTAATCTTGTAGATGAAATTTATCCTTTTAAAAAGAAATTTCACATTATCTTTTGCCGTAATGTAATGATATATTTTGATAATAAAACCCGAAAAAAACTTATTGATAAGCTTTATGATAGCTTAGAGCCCGGTGGTTTTCTATTTATAGGTCATTCCGAAATAATAAACAGAAGTGAATCTAAATTCAAAAATGTTATACCGTCAGTATACAAAAAGGAATAATATGACAAATAAAATAAGAGTCTTAATAGTAGATGATTCTCCTTTGTTTGTAAAAGCAATTGAGGAAATATTGAATACTGAGGATTTTGAGGTTGTCGGAACTTCTTATGATGCCTTTGATGCGGGAGATAAACTAATTAAATTAAAGCCTGATGTTGTAACTCTTGATGTAGAAATGCCTAAAATGACAGGTATTGAATTTTTGAAGCTGCTGCTCCCGAAATATCCTGTACCCGTTGTTATGGTCAGTTCCGCCAGCGGAAGTGTTTTTGATGCAATAAATGCAGGGGCTGTAGATTTTGTTGAAAAACCGTCCGGTCTTAATAAAGAGAACATTTCTTTATTTAAAAGTGAGCTTATAACTAAAATTAAAATAGCCTCAATTGCAGTGCTTGGGAAAAAAACAAATAATAATGTAAATACAATCAGCAGACTAAATTCTCCACAAAAAAATGATATTATAATTGCAATGGGTGCCTCTACGGGCGGTACTGAAGCCATTGAGCAAATTTTACGTGCCTTTCCAAAAGAAATGCCCGGTATTGTTATTGTTCAGCATATGCCCCCCGTTTTTACCCAAATTTATGCTAAACGTCTTAACTCTATTTGTGAAATGGAAATCGTGGAGGCTTCTGACGGAGATTTAATTTTGCCCGGCAAAGTTTTGATTGCTCCCGGCGGCAAGCAGCTGAGCATTTCAAAAAGCGGCCTTAAGCCCACAGTCCATTGTTATAACGGTGAAAAAGTAAACGGCCTTGCACCTTCCGTCGATGTGACGTTTAATTCCATGGCAGATATAATTGGCGGTCGATCTTTGGGGGTTTTGCTTACCGGAATGGGCAAAGATGGGGCAAAAGGACTTTTGGAGATGAAGAAAAAAGGTGCTTATACAATAGCTCAGGATGAAAAGTCCTGCATAGTTTACGGTATGCCGAAAGAAGCTATAAGCCTTGGTGCCGCAAAAAAAATATCACCCCTTGATAATATAGCTGAAGAAATTATAAAAGCTCTACAGAATCTGTAGAGCTTTTTATTAACCTTATAGTAGTATAACCTTATGAAGGCAGGCCTTCCCTTCTCTGAAGCTTTACCTTTGTTCCGTCAGGTCTCATAACATATGTGTTGCCCAATGTATTTATTGCAGATGCCCTGAAAGCGGCAATATATTCGTTCCTTAAAAGCTGTTGTTCAGCCTTTTCTTCTTCAGTTAACCCGATAGTTTTAGCTTTTTGGGAAAGCTCATTTATTCGTTTAATTTTCTTCTGATCCATAAGTTACCTTCCTAATGCTTTTTAATATATCCTTTTATTATTTCCGACGAATTGACAGCTGCCTCTTTCGCAAACTTCTGAAAGTCAAAATCTGCGCTGTCGTCCGCTCCGTCAGATATAGAACGAAGCACGCCGCAGCGAACGCCGTTTATATGGCAGACCTGCGCAATAGCCGCACCTTCCATTTCACAAGCTATAGCGTTGAAAGCCTTTATTATCTCTTCCTTGTGGTTTTTATCGGACACAAACTGGTCTCCCGACGCAATTACACCTGTCTTATATGTAACGCCCATTTTATGGGCGCTTTCCTTTAAGCCTTCAAAAACTTCTTTATCGCAAGGTATATTTACAATATCCAGACCTGATATAAGACCGAGAGGGTCACCTAAAGCAGAGGTGTCCATGTCGTGCTGGACAAGACTTTCGGCAATGGCTGCATTGCCTATCTTGAAGTCCTTTAAAAGGCCGCCTGCTACTCCGGTGTTGATAATGACTTCCGGACTAAAATTTAAAATCATAGCTTCTGTGCAGACAGCAGCAAAAACCTTTCCAACCCCGGAAACTGCCATTACCACTTTTTTACCAAACATTTCACCGCAAACAAAAGGAATACCACTGATTTTATACTCCTTTTTATCAGAAATGTCTTCCTTCAGCCGGTCTACCTCCATTTGCATGGCTCCTATAATGCCGATTTCCGCTTTAAAATCTGTCATACTCAAAACTCCATTTTTCTTTTGCTTCAAGCACTTTAAGATAACGCTCACATTCAATCTTGGCGGAATCAATAGAAAGGCATTGATAATTTCCGCACTCTTTTCTCTGTGACCCGAAAACCTCGCCCTCATGGGCGATAGTTTTTCTTAAAGCTTCTTTAAGCGCCTTTAAAACTTCCTCCGGTTTTTCTTCCTTCACAAGAAGATAGAAACCCGTGGCGCAGCCCATAGGGCCAAAGTATATAATATTGCCTTTTATATCAGAATTTCTCAAATACGTTGCAACCATATGTTCCAGTGAGTGCATGGTAACATTATCCATATAGTCGCCTTGGTTGGGACGCCTGGTTCTAAGGTCATAGGTTGTTATATCTCCATCAATTCTGGAAATGTACATACCCGGACGAATAAAATCGTGATCCACTGAAAAGCTTGTTATTCTCTCTACTTCCGGCATTTTTTCTGCCCCCTTTATATCTTTATATTTTAGCATAAAAGTTGCTATTTATCAAGGAATAAATTGGCACACTTATTTTTATGTCTAAAACGCAAGAATAAATTTTCATATACATACTGTCTAAGGAATAATACATACTATTTTCTTTTTTATGCTGTACAGGTATTCCATAAAAAAGCCAAAGAAAATCCCCGGAAAGCTGGTTTTTTCCGGGGATTTTCTTTGTTCAATTTGAGGTATGTACATTAAAAACCTTTTATTTAAGTGCTTCAAGCACCATATCATCTATTCGACTGCGAATTTTAAGCATAGTTTCGTTATTTGTTACGCACTTGGCGAAGGTAATATTCATGCCGCATATTTTTTCAATTTCTTCCACTACTTTTTCCTTACCGTAAAAGCTTTCGCAAAGCTTCATTGCCCTAACATCGTCATACGCCTGCTTAAGCACCAAAATCCTGATAGATTCAAGAGCCGTGCCGTCCTGTGCAGGATAAACAATAAAGCAGTCTCCGCCGGGGCCCCAATATCCTCCGTTTGTATTAAGGAAAGGATTAACGCTGTCGCAAGACATACGGTTATTATAAAAGTTATAGCCCCAATGCAAAAAGCCCTGTATATCATATTTATAAAACTGAGTTCCTATAAACCTTGTTCTTGCTGAAGCCATGGCAAGCATACGATTGCTGACCCCAATCCACTGTCCGCAGTAATATGCCCAGCGATCCTTTATGTCTTCATTTAAGAACGGCTCTATTCTGTCAATGCACGGCACAGGATTTTCGCACAGTCCCTGTTTGTAAAACTCCACATGGCTCATAGCATCAATAATTTTCCAGTCCTTTAATATATCGGCTATTATCTTTTTATCTTTTCCATACTGCTCCAAGTGCTCTTCCTGCGGCTCATCGGAAATATGAAAAAAGCATTTTCCCTTGTCCCAATGTTTTTCTAAATATGCGGTAAATTCAGTTAAGAAGCACCTTAAAAACCGAGAGTATTCTTCTCCTGACGCATCTGTATCCCAGCCAAAGATTTTTTTATATTCACCATCTGCCGTTGCCATAATCTTAGGTGCATTGTATGCTCCCCACTGCGAAAAAAGGTGGGATACTTCAATGTACTTTACATTGCATCTTTCACACATATCAAGCCAGCGGTCTACAAGGGAAAAATCAAAGCTGTAAGCTCCGTCATCAACAGTAACCTTTACAAGTTGAGTCGTAAGACGCTCTCCCCCAACCTCCGTATCAAGCGGAGGTGTGAAAACCGGCATTAAAATCATATTATTACCATTCTTTACTGCTGTTTTAATATAATTTTCGCAGATTTCAAAATGCCTGTCTGAAAAAGGCTCTACATTATAGTAGTTTGCCAGACAGTCAGTGTAAAACCACTGAGTAACCTTCATTTCCTGCTCCGGCAAATCAACAGGTATTATTTCAATCTCTATTATATTTTCTGTAATTTTTTCGTCTTTGTCATTATAAAGGCATATTTTTGTTTCGCAGGTTCCGCCTGTAAGTGCGCCGCTTGGTTCAAAATCAATCCACGCTGCATGAAGCTGCTGATTTACCACCGTCATCTTATTTTTATACACAAGGGGTATAAGTACATCGGGATACAGTCCCGGAGTTACTCTTAAATAGTCCGAATCTGTTTTAAGTACATAATTTTTAGTCGAATGTACCGGAAGATAGTTGGGCACAGATTCAACCATGCGTACCGTGGCATAAGGTGCTAAGGGGCCCGATATTTCAATTCTGTAAAACTTTCCGGCATTCCATGCATCATCCTCATCACAGGCCGCCAGCTGGATTGAAAATCTTTCGTTTCTATACATACGTGCTTTTTTAAGTTCACCAAAATCAGAAAGCTTCTGGTCTATAAAGCACTTTTCAAGGGACGAAATAATTTTTGCTTCTACCATCTTTACCACTCCTTTTTACTATACAGCAATATTGTCTTTGTTATTAAACTTCATTTCATTAACTGATTCTGATTATACCATTACAAAAATCCCATGTAAATACATTAACTTGCTGTCTGTTAGCACAATTCTGCTATTTAATTAAATAAAAAGCAAGGCTTTAGTCTGCCTAAAGCCTTGCTTTTTTTAATCTCTATTACTTAACTACCTTGTTTTCTGTTTTAGGCTTTTTTGGCAAAATTGCAGAAATTATAAAAAATATTCCAAAAGCAAATGCAATTACACTCCATACCTTCAAGTCACTATAACTGCCTGCACTAACTATTGCTAGAAGGCCGCCTACAAGATAAAAAATACCTGCAGTAATTGAGCCGCCCTTGGACTTTCTTGCAACTACGCCAATAATACCTGCTATCAGCATGAATACGGAAAGAATAAATCCGGCAGATCCGCTTACTTCTCCATTTTCAGAAAGGGCATTGCCAACTCCGGCCGCACAAGACTGAAACACAATAAGAACAAATAACACCATACTGATAATGCCGATTATCATCCTGGCTGTTTTCATAACTTTCCTCCTTAAATTATTATATTAATTTTTTATATCAACAAATGCTATAAATAATAAACTTCCCAAATTTCATTGCTTAAATTATAAAAAAACTTTCCAATTGTCATTGTTAACACATTTCCTGACACATATTCATCTTTTTTGAAAGCTATAATCTTTATTTTAAAAAGATTTGTCTTTAATTATGCCATTGACATAAACTTATGGAAATAGTAAAATCGATTTGTCTTGTACCTATTAAAAGGAAAAATACTTTTGAAAGGACTGATTTTTATGTATTCGCATTTTGACTTTGGTGAAGTTATGCCAAAAGGCATATTAAAGGAATTTATTCAAAATCAGCTTAATGGCATTACAGGACATATAGACGATTCCGGTTCTCCTTTTGGTGACCGCTCAAATGACTGGTTTGTGCCGGCAGGAAAGCAGAATGACCAATACTGGTATCCCTATGAACAGAAGGGATACTGGCTTGACGGTGCTTTGAAAGCTGCATATTACGGGAATGATGCCTCTGTTCTGTCAAGAGTAAAGGGGCAGCTTTACGGAGTTTTAAATAATCCGGACGAGGACGGCTATTTAGGCCCTGCAAACCTTAAAACAAACTATGACAAATCAAAAAACTTTTACAATAGATGGCCTCATACGGTAATGTTCCGTGCTTTAATGGCGGAATACGAAATTACCAAGGATGAGAAAATTATCAAGGCTCTTTCGAACCATTACTTAAATAGTGATTTCAGCCTTCATGAACTTCGCAATGCTACAAATATTGAAATTCTTGTTTGGCTTTATAATGTCACAAAAACCAAGAAATTTATTGACATAGCAGAGGATGCATTCAATAGATTTCCTTCTGCCTGCAAGTGGAAGGACATGCTTCCGGAAAGTCTGGCTGTCGATAAACCTGCTTTTATTCATGGTGTTACCTACTGTGAGATAGAAAAGCTTGGTGCAATCCTTTATTCCGCAACAGGAAAACGCCAGTATCTTGAATTAAGTATTGCTGCGGAAAGAAAGCTGGAAAAATATCATCTGCTGGTTTGCGGAGTTCCTTCAAGCTCTGAATTTCTCACTTCAATCAATTCTCTTGACAGTCACGAAATATGTGACATTTCCGAC
Source organism: Bacillota bacterium (assembly GCA_030705805.1). GTDB lineage: Bacteria > Bacillota > Clostridia > CAKSNL01 > HGM11501 > JAUZPY01. Next base: position 25,071 of record JAUZPY010000007.1, read on the forward strand.
TATACATGGAGCCTTTATTATTTATTTAAAATTACAGGTGACACACATTATCTTGATATTGCCGAGCGTGCAATCTGGAACGCTCTCCCCGGCTCTGTTTCAGAGGATTTTAAATCAATTCAGTATTTTTCATGTCCCAACCAGGTTCTTGCAGACGAAACCTCTAACCACAATGCCTACCATAGAGGGGACGCTTCCATGAGCTATAGAAGCGAGGGGCTTGCTCAATGCTGTATAGGAAACGTAAACCGTGCAATGTCAAACTACATATACAATATGTTTGCATATTCCGGTGACGAAATTTTCGCTGCATTGTACGGCAGCTGTGAAGCAAATCATGGCGGAATAAAAATTACTGAAGAAACAGCGTACCCATTTGACGAAACTGTCTGTTTTAAATTCAGTATGTCTGAAAAAAAGATTTTAAACTTTTCTTTCAGAATTCCATTGTGGAGCAAAGATGTTTGCCTAAAGGTCAATGGTCAAAAGACAGATTTTACAAAGGATAAGGGCAAAGGAAATCTCTGCCGTGAATTTTCTGACGGAGATATCATTAAAATAACCTTTAAAGCAGATATCTATACAGAAACAACTTCTGACGGTGTGGTATGTATACTGCGGGGACCTCTTTTATATACGCTTGCCCTTTCTGAAAAAGTGGAAAAGCAGGAAAATGTAGCATATGGTTATAATTTATATACAGATGATTTCTGGGCATACGCAGTCAATCCGGAAGAAGCTTTAAAGAATGCCGCTGTAGCGAAAAAAGCTATTAAAGATTTCGGGTTTCATTTGCAGTCTCCTCCCTTAGAAATTACAATTCCTGCATATAAGTTGTCAAACTGGACTTACGATGATAAAGAGGAAGTTCAGCAACTGGTTTACGAAGCAAGAAACGAGCTGATAGACGATACCTTTGTCTTTGAGCCTAAAAAGATACATTGCCGCCTTACTCCTAATGTTCCGGAAAAGCCTGAGGTGTGTGAGAAAGTAGCCATAAAGCTTATTCCCTACGGTGCATCAAGGCTTCGCATAACAAACTTTCCGGTAATTAAATAAGCAGCATAGGTATAAAATAAGCTTTCATTTACACAAGCTGCACCGGCAAAAAAAGCAAAGGTAACAGCGCTTTGGTTAAAAAAAGCGTTGATGTAAATATTAAAAGCACCTTCTATGGCAGACGCCTGCCATAGAAGGTGCTTTTTGTTCGGTGGAAAGTTCTAGGGGTTAGTTATTTTTATTTATTATTCTGCAACAGCATTAGTTTCTTTAGAATATGTTATAGTAATTGTCTGAGTACTTTGATCCCACGCTATGTTATAACCAAGGTTTTCAGATACAAACCTAAGCGGTATAAATGTTCTGGAACTTTTAATTTTAGGTGATGAACCTTTAAGTGTATATCTTACACGACCATAAACACTGTCTGTTACAAATACTCTGGGGTTCATAACCTGTAATTCGAGCTTTGTAGCTCCTTTGTTAACAACTATTGATTGATTATTTCCGTCCCACGCTATATCTGCACCCATTTCAGCAAGAAGGCCTCTTAACGGAATCATAGTTGTTCCGTTATCAAGGTAAGGAGCAACATCTAAAGTTACTGTTTTTGCCGTCTCTCCTCCCTTTGTAACCTTCATTTCATTGGAGCCTATCTGCATAACATACTGCTCATATAAAGCTAAATCCGAAGATGCTTTAGCTTCTTTAGTCTGATAGAAATTCAATTCAGCACATCCGCAGTGAATATTGAATTCCGTAATCTCAAATTTAAAATATCTGGCCTTTACCGGATTTTTAAAGAAAACATTCTTTTCATTGAAATTAACTACCATAGTTCCACCACTGATAACAGGTACATAATTTGTTCCGTCTGTTGAGGAATATAAATTATAAGTTTTCCAATGGCATTTAACGGACGGATCGTCCTGTCTGGGGAAATATGAAAATGCCGCAATATCATACTCCTTGCCCATATCAACTTCAAGAATTATAGGAGCAGAATCACCGGGCTTTTCGTGCCAGAATGTCCCTTTATTTCCGTCAAAAATCCTTGATGCATCATGGCCACTATCCCATATAGACACTGCATTGGCTTTAAAGTCCTTTCTGTCAATTGCATAATAAGTATGACTTTCTTTGTATGCTTTGAAGCCGTCTACAGTAACGTCTTCCTTTGAGGCATCCCGAACCATAAAATTAAGTTCGGCCATTGTGCCATATCCGTTTACGCCCTTTGTAATTTCAAAAACAACCTTTTTTACGGTTACGTTACAAGGCAGGCTAACAGACTTAGGGTTTGCATCATCGGTGAAATCACCGCCCATGGCAAGTATCGGCTCGCTGGTCTCATCTTTTGCTATGTAGAAATTATACTGAAGCGCACGTCCCGATTGTGAAGCGGTGTTTCTGGGAGTATATTTAAAACCGCTTATAGGAACCGCTTCAGGAAATACAACAGTAATCTTAAACGGCCCTTCCTCTTTCCATGTAATAGTAGAACCTTCCGCAGTATATTTTGAATGCCAGAATGTGTTTACATCACCGTCAAATGCATTTTCAATCGGACATCCCGAAAGAAAGCTGTTAACGGAAAGCTTCCATGTACTATCATATTTATAATAGCTGCCGTCATCCGACATTGCAAAAGCAGGAACTATAACGGTCAGAGAAATCGCCATTGCCAGAACAAGTATAAGTGAAATTATTTTTTTCATTTATATCTCCCCTTCCTTACTGCAATAAGCCTTTTACAGCGTTAACAGTGTTCCTGTCAACCCCATAAGCGCCGGCTGCCGTTATTCCGTTTCCTGCATCATATACTTCCCAACCGAAGCAATCGGCCAGATATGTTACCGGTACATAAATAACTCCGTTTACAATCTTTACAGGATTTGAAAGTGCTTTAACTACACCGTTAATTCTAGCCTCATTTGAGCCTATTACAGTGTAAGTCCACTTATAATCAGAAATTTCATCCTTATCATTTAGTGTATGTGATTCAATATGAATAATATTTTCATTTCTGTCATAGGTAAACTTTGTTTCTCCAAAGCCCAGTATGTCCTCTACGGCATTGATTGGGAAATACAGTACCCCGTTATCATTTATGGCTTTTACTCTTGTATCAGGTTCATATACATACATCTTGCCGCCGTTTACCACCATTCTGTTTGAGTCGGATTTAAGAATTACAGAATCTTTTAAAGCTTCCCTCTGGGTATCAGTAGTAGATGTTTGCTGGATTTGGGTGTAAAGGTAGTTGAATCTTCCCATAGGAGCGCAGCTTCCGTTTGTATATAAGTTAAGCGCATCGCCTGCTACGTCTATTCCGTCGGTTACCTTAAACTCAAGGTCAACCGTTCCCGTTTCGCCTAAAAAGCTTCTCGGAATAACTACCTGAAGGACGTTGGCGTTCACAGTATAGCTTACAGTTCCGATCTGCTCCCACTCCCATTTATTGCCTGTGTTCTTTTCAATTATGCCGGGGCCTTTTCTGTTAATTACGTAATCGTATCCCTGCCAACCTGTTGCATGGTTACGGTCTGTATTGATATATATGTTCATCCAGTTATCGGTACCCTTAACTATATCTTTTGTGGTCTTTACATAGAAATAGAAGTTATCTTTATCACGTGCGGCCTTCGCCCTTGAAATAGAATTATTTACAACAGTTGTGTAATGATACTGCTTTCCTGTTTCAGGGTTCTTGTATCCGTAATAATCTCTTTGATAATCGTCATCATCGTTTATGAATTCAGGTGCTACGCTGTCCCACTGGTTCAAAGCGCCGTTAATATCAATTGTCTTTTCTGCGCCTGCAGTCGGTGCGGGCCTTACACCTCTGTACTTTCTTACAAAATCAACAAACATATTGTAAGTATCGTCTCCAAGAGGCCCTCTTGAAGGCTCTATATCACGGCTGCCTTCATTGTCATATGTATCAACAAAGCAGTTGGTAACTCCTGAATACAATCTCTGTCTGCCGGCAATCCATTCATTCCATCCGTCTACAAATACAAATGCCGGATCAGTATCAAGCACTCTTGACTCCTGTTCTTTAAGGAAAGAATTCTGCCTGAATCCGTTTTCAGTCCAGTCCTCACCAAAGGCTTCCGTATAGCTTCTGCCTTTTGTATATTCATCGGAGAACACGCCCGTTATGCTTTTGCCCCATACATAAGATTCATTTATAGAACAGCCAAGTGACATAAATTCAGTTCTTCCGTCAGAATATGTACCAAATTTATGCTGAGGATAATCCTCCAGCCAAATAAACTGATCTTTATCTGTCTGTCCGCTTCTGCCTCCGCTGGATTTGAATGTAAAGGAATTATACATTTCATCCATAAATGCAACATAATACATGTCGCTCGGATCCTCGTATTTTTCAGTGCTGCTCTTATATGCCGCAGACATCAGGAGTGGTTTTCCGTTCCAGTAGAACCAAAGATCCGAATAGTTTCCGTCTTTGAACATTGTAAGATAGAAGAATTTAACTGAATTTGCCTTGTTGGTCTTCCATGAACAAAGTGCGCTGATTTTAGGAGCGTCAACTCCCGATGCTCTTGCATCTCTCCATGCGTTAAGTTGAGTCTTTAATCCTCTGTAGAAGCACTGATCTCCGTTTGTGCAGTCAAAGAATACGACATCTACATCAGCATTGGCAAGCAAAACAGCCTGCTTTCTGTAAACCCAGTAATCCGTATTATCATAGAATCCGAAAAGGGGCTGTGACCAGTAATAGACACCGCTGATATCCCATACAGGGCTGTCAAAAGTATATTTAGCTTCAGGGTGAGCTTTAACTATTTCTGAAGGTATCCGTGCAGTTTTATCCGGCGCACCTGTATGCCAGTCCCAATAGAACATTCCTATGTATCTGTCCTCTTTCTTTACATCGCCGACTTCTTCATAGTCAGCAACACTGCGTCCCATATCGTCAACTGCTGCCCATGTATCATGATAGTTGTCAATAATTGCACTGTCAGGAACAGGCTCATATGGAGTATACGCTAATGCTTCAGTTGAAAATGTAACGGAATCAACGGTAATCAGCCCATTTGCATGACAGAAGGTTGACACGATGTATATGTCATGTGTTCCGCTTACTGTATAGTCAAGATCTGCGGCAAACTCCTTGCTTGCATCCTCATTGAACTTAACCCATCCGATTATATCACCTTTTAAGCTGTCAGTCCTTATACAGTAAATATCCCCGTTGGTAGAGCTATCAAGTTTACAGCTTCCGTTCATACGAACAGATTTTACACCTGTCATATCAACGCTTTTAAACGATATGTAGCCATTCATCTGCCAGTTGGAAATCTGCGTAGCAGTAGTGGATATTGTTCCGCCTTTTTCGGCTATATCTGCCGGAGTGTAGGTCTTCGTTTCCGCAGATATACACATAGCCTGAAGCATGGAAAGTGCAATAGCCAGTGCAAGAATTCCGCATTTCAGTTTTTTCATATTTATTTTCCTCCTAAAAAGATCCTAATTAAATTATATAGTATTTTTTTTAAAAAACAAGTAATAAAATTGCTTTATATAAATAATTTGACAAATATATTGCTATCAGGTGATAAGGGTGTGAGGGTGATGTAATTAACGAGGCTGAAGGTCTTTTTATGGTGCGTTGTAAACAAAAAAGGCATCCGAATTGGATGCCCTTCTTATTCGTTACAAAAGATAAACTGAAGAAATTCGTCACCAAGTTTTGTAGTACGTTTTCTTCTGGCTTGTTTTGGAGATTCCGGTATTTTAAAATCAATTGGATAAATCAAACTGTCTCCCATAAGCTGTTCGGAAAGACTAATCATATATTCTGACGCCCTATTGAACTCAGGATTGTTTTCTAAAACATGTTTTATGGGGTTTTCTGTTCCAAGGCTGATATGTGTAACTACCATTCCGCAATTACGAACGTAATCATCGTCGTTGTAATGATTTTCTGAATAATATTTTAAAAGCTTTATACCTGTAAGAGTGTATTGATCCAGCAATGACATAAAGAACAGCTTTTTATCTTGATCTAAATCAATCACTACAGAATTATAAAGTGCATTAGCAAACAATTGACGCTTTTCTCGCTGGTAAGCTCGCATTGCATTGCCCGTAGCAAGTTGAACACAGGAATAGAAAAATTCACTTTCTGTAAGTTCATCAAACCGAGAAGACAACTTTTGCAGTTTATCCTCAATCAACTGTATCCATTCAGTCATTCGTTTATTTGCTACTTTTTCTTGAGCAAGACCTATGTATTCAGACAATAACCCACCAACTAATGGAGTAGCGCTAACAGCTCCTTTTACAGTTGCAAATACCACATCCTTGACATCGTCTTTAGAAATACCCATTATGTCTTTCACCGCCTTTCAAATACTTGATGCAATAATTATATACATTTTCTAATATATAGTCAATGCTATTATTTTTATTTATAATTCCGTTTGAAAAAAGAAAAAGGCTTCCGCTTGATGCCTTCTTGGCTTAGAGTGGATTCGCTTTTCTGCGGAAAAGCGAATCCACCCTTCATATTTCGCATTCAAAACAAAAAAGGCACCCGAAAGATGGTGCAACTTAGGGATTTGCGTAAACAAGTAACTTTTTGACAGACACTCTTCAAGGGGAGGCAAAAAGGCCAGGCACTCTTCAAGCGTAAGTGCTTGAAGTAGCCAGTCTCTTTTTTGCACAATATAGCTATACCAAGCCCAAATACTTCTCAAAAAACTTTATCAGCTTTTCAATAATTCCTTGCTTTTTAACAAATTTGATATGTAAAAAGAGCAGAGACCAACGCGTAGCGTACTTTTGTTTCGTAGCATTTCTTTTGCAGGAATAATTCAGATTCCAATTCTAAAATATAATTTTCAAGTGAAACATCATACAAAAAAACTCTCTTTGCAGTGCATTTTTTAATACCTTTTTTATAAATTATAAAATAGTGGACAAATAACATAAAAAAGTGGTTGAAAACTTTATTCGTTTATAGTACAATACTTCTGTGAGATTTTACAATATGTCCTGACCCTGCAATTAACGGCGACACTAATGATACCCAAAGCGCGCTGTAATAAAAAGAATAAGGAGTGTTTTTAATGGATAAAGATACCGTAATGAGCAATGCGGTTAAACAATTTGACAGCTACGACTATTATATTGACAAAAAGATAAAAAATGATATTGAGGAGTATAGAAAAGGACAGTTTGCAATTAGCTTTACCGATGAAAACGGTAATCCGCTAAAGGATGTAAAGGTCAAGATTCGCCAAACCTCACATGAGTTTAAATTCGGTTGCACGACCTTTTATCTCGATCAGTTCGAGGAGAAAGAAAAAAACAAATTATACCGCCAAAAATTCGCAGATATCTTTAATTGCGGCGTTGTGCCACTTTACTGGGATACTCTTGAGCCTTCTGAGGGGCACCCAAGATTTGAGTCTGATTGCGCGAAAATTTCAAGAAGACCGCCAGTTGACGATGCAGTAAAGTTTTGTACAGATAATAACATGAGTGTAAAAGGTCACTGCCTTGTTTACAACTCGTTTCAGCCCGACTGGATTTCGAATGATAACAGAATACTCAAAATGCAGATTGAAAGGCGTGTAAAAGCTATTTCAGACAGATACGAAACTGCCTTTGAATGCGTTGATGTAATAAATGAAATGATATCAATTTACAAGAACTGCTATAAAGGCAACTCAATGAGAAATATGCAGTTAGCGGACGAGCGAGACCATGAAAAATGGGCCTTTGATCTTTGCAAAAGATATTTTCCAAATTCAAGGCTTTTCTGGAATGAAGGTGGATTTGAAAGCTTTGGCAATGCGTACAAAGGATACAGAAGCTTTTATTATATGGAACTTCAGAGGCAGCTCTCAATGGGAGTGCCGATTGAAGGCATCGGAATGCAATATCATTTGTACAGCCCAAAATATGTTCCGGAAGGCAGTGTAAATTTCCAGAATATCTGTAATCCGCTGAGAATTGCAGATGTACTTGACTGCTACGGTGATTTTAATCTGCCTATCCACATTTCAGAAGTTTCTGTTCCGTCATGGTCAAATGAAGAATTTGATGAGCAAAATCAGGCGGACATGGTCAAAAGGCTGTACTCACTGTGGTTTTCTTCAAAGAATGTAAGCTCTGTTATATGGTGGAATTTTGCCGATGGTACAGCATATGAGACGGAAAATTACTTATTTGCCGGGCTGATTAGGAATGACTGCTCGGAAAAACCTGCATATAAGGTTCTTAACGATCTTATAAATAAGGAGTGGCATACGGAGCTTGAGGCTACGGTGGATTCTAGACTAAATTTCAGAGGGTTTTACGGAAACTATGAGATAGAAGCAGTGTACGGTGATAAAAAAACGGTAAAAAGTTTAAGACTCTTTAAAGAAAATACGGGTTTCGATAACAGGATTTGTGACTTCAGAAATATACAGATAAAGCTCTAATAAAAGCATAAGTAAATTGGCACTTCCCCGATTTTGTGTAAACTCCAAAATGATATTTTTACTATATATCATTTTGGAGGCCTGGTATAGACTTTACACAAAATTTGGGATAGTCTCAATTTTTAACGATTACCCTATCTTTTAACGATTACAATAACAGGGTGTTTCATTTTCTCATTTTGTGATAGTTAAGACAAAACAAAAAAGCCCATCCTTTAGGATGGGCTTTTTGTTTTGGTGGGGAAGGGTGGATTCGAACCACCGAAGCTATAAGCAGCAGATTTACAGTCTGTCCCCTTTGGCCACTCGGGAACTTCCCCATTTAGTTGGAGCTGGTGATGGGACTCGAACCCGCGACCTGCTGATTACAAATCAGCTGCTCTACCAATTGAGCTACACCAGCGCAACAATTGAATTATACCATTACTTGTCCTTTTTGTCAATACATATTCATAATTTTTTTTTGGAAAATAACCTAAATTTTTCCTCGCCTTAGCTTAAAAGTTTGCAAACTATAATACCTGTAATTATGCCGGTAAGGTCTGCCAGTAAAGCACATACAAGTGTATGCCTTATATTTTTTACTCTCGTAACTCCAAAATAAACAGATACTATATAAAAGGTAGTTTCTGTAGATCCCATTATTACCGACGCAATATGGCCGGAAAGAGAATCCGGTCCAAACCTTTCCAGTGCATCCTCCAACATAGCAATAGAGGCGCTCCCGGAAAGCGGTCGCATCAGCGCCAAAGGTGCTACTTCAGAAGGCATGCCGATAAAATTTGTAAAAGGCGATATCAATTTTAAAATAAAATCTAAGGCTCCGCTTGACTGAAGCATTCGCATCGCCGTCATAATCGCAACAATCGGTGCGAAAATTTTAACACCTGACGCAAGGCCTTCCTTTGCTCCCTTTAAGAAAGCCTGATAAATATCCTTTTTCCCCAAAATCCCTAAAAATGCAACAAGCCCTAAAAAACAGATAATTACATACTCAGCCATTATTCTCTCCTTTTCTCGCCTTTTTCCGGAATTGCCCCTTGTAATATTTTGCAGGATATTACCGCCATTAAAAGAGAGGATAAAGACGTTATCCATATAGGAAGGATCACCCATCCGGGGTCTTTTGAACCTGCCGCTGCCCTAAGGGAAATTACTGTGGTGGGAATAATCTGCAAGGATGCCGAATTCAACAGTGCAAACAGGCACATAGAATTTGATGCCTCTTTCCTGCCTTTATTTTCCGCGTCAAGCCGCCGCATAGCTTCTAAACCGAGCGGAGTTGCACTGTTGCCAAGTCCTAAAACATTCGCCGTAATATTCATGGCAATGGCGCTGAGAGCTTCTTTCTTTCCTTTAAGCTCTGGAAACAAAAACTTTAACAAAGGATAAGTTATTTTTTCAATAAAGCCACATAGTCCCGCTTCTTTAGCTGCCTCCATTATGCCAGACCATAATGCCATCAGCCCCGCAAGTACCAGAACAGTATTTACTGTATCCTTAGTCCCCGATAGTATCGAATTAAGGCATAATTCCCCTCTGCCCGTAAGCAAAGCACACACAGCAGACATAAGCATCATGGACGCCCAAATGTAGTTTAACAAGCATACTCCCCCTCTTTAAACTATATGCGGTATACTTTAATAGTATTATTCTTAATTTTTTACAAAATATGGCAATATTTACTATTGACATTATTTGGAAATTATTGTAAAATAAAGACTGTAGAAATCAAGAAAGGGTGATTTACATGAAATCAACAGGAATAGTAAGAGAAATTGACAGCTTAGGTCGCATAGTGCTTCCCAAGTCTATACGTAATATCTTTGATATGAAGCCTAAGGATAGTGTTGAAATATATACAGAAGGCAGCATGGTTATTTTAAAAAAATATGCTCCATTTTGCGTGTTCTGCGAAGGCTCTGACGACATAGTATATTATAAGGGCAAAAACGTATGCAAAAAATGTGTACAGGAATTAACATCAATTGAATAGGAGCATGACAATGGACAATTTGCGAAATAAACAAGGGTTCATATGTGATATGGACGGTGTTATATATCACGGCAACAGGCTTTTGCCGGGTGTTAAGGATTTTGTAGACTGGCTTTATAAGGAAAACAAGAATTTCTTGTTTTTAACTAATTCTTCCGAACGTTCAAAAACCGAACTAAAGCAGAAGCTTGCCAGAATGGGCCTTGATGTAGACGAAAGTCATTTTTATACCAGTGCTCTTGCAACTGCAAAATTTATATCCAGTCAGTGTGCTAACGCCACAGCCTATGTAATTGGTGCTCCCGGCCTTTTAAACGCTCTTTATGAAGAGGGCATTACAATGAATGATGTTAATCCTGATTATGTAATTGTAGGCGAAACAAGGAACTACAACTACGAAAATCTTCAGCGTGCGGTTGCCCATGTAAGAAGCGGTGCTAAATTAATAGGCACAAATCCTGATCTTACAGGTCCTTCGGAAGAGGGAATTATTCCTGCCTGCAAGAGCATGGTTGCTCCTATTGAGCTTTCCAGCGGTAAAAACGCTTATTTTGTTGGCAAGCCCAATCCCCTCATGATGAGAACAGGCTTAAAGTTATTGGGCGTGCACTCTGCGGATGCCGTTATGATAGGTGACAGGATGGATACGGACGTCATCGCCGGAATTGAAACCGGTCTTGATACGGTACTGGTTTTATCAGGTGTAACAGATAAATCAGATGTTGAAAAATTCCCCTACCACCCAAAATATATTCTCGACGGGGTTGGTAATATACCCGGCTTAGAATGACGAAAAAGGTTTAAAAAAGCAAAGTACTTATTTCGCGTTATTTTTTAGCTTTGCGGCAATTGAAAGAAAAAAGCAGAAAATATCAAAAAAACAAAAATATCAGGCGAAAATGCTGTCAGAATAAAGAAATCTTGGTAGAATAAGCATTAACCTATAAGATAGTGTTTTCGACCTTTCATAATTTAAAGCGACGGCGATTGCAATTAAAAAACATTGCAATTCGACATTTTACATATCCTAAGGGGCTTCCCCCTTTGTTATATGATCTTCACCAAAATGGACTGATTTTAAATCAGTCCATTTTGGTTTGTATTTTTGTTTTCAAGGCGGAGGACAAAGGCATTTCCGGCACTATTTTTTGTCTTAAATGATGAAACATTTTCAAGAATTTTTTTATGATTTCAAGGAGAGGACAAAGGCAGCTCTGCGCCTGTCAAGAGCGAAGGGTAGGCTATGGTACCTTTTAAGGACGACAATGTATCAGGGCGGGAAAGACCAAAACGAGTTTAGGCGGAAAATGGCATAGGTTATATAAGTCCAAAAAAGCCACCATCAAGCACTGACTACTGTCTAATGGTTAGGCATAAGGTTCTACTCCCTTATGCCTATACCCGCGCAAAAAGGCTCCGGATATACATCCGGAGCCTCTCAATTTTCTATTAAATTTTATCTCTTAGAAAGTACATCCTTTTCGTACTTTTTAACGTCTGCAATCCATTCTTCTCTTACCGGCCTATCATTTTTCTCGCAGAGATAATCGAATACCGCAGCAAAAGGATAGCTCTTAAGCTCTTCAAGCATAGCAAGTCTGCTTGTGAAATCTCCTTCGAGCTCCATTTTCTTAAGAAGGTCAGTAGGCTCAAGAAGCGCATTTAAAAGTGCCTTCTGCGCATTTCTTGTACCAATTGTCCATGCTGCAATTCTGTTTATTGATGCATCAAAGAAATCAAGAGCAATAAAGGTCTTATCAAGAGCATTATTTCTTACAAGCTCATTCATAATTGCCTGCAGTTCATCGTTATATATAACTACATGGTCACTATCCCATCTAACAGGACGTGAAACGTGAAGTAAAAGGTTATCACAATATAAAAAGACTGATGATATCTTATCGGATATTACTTCTGTAGGATGGAAATGTCCGGCATCTAAGCAGACCATTTTACCGTTCTTAATAGCATAGCCCATGCAGAATTCATTAGAGCCTACAGTATAGCTCTCAAGTCCGATACCGAATACTTTTGACTCAATAGCGTCCATATTATATTTATCATCTATTTTTACAGAAAAAATCTTGTCAAGAGAATCGGCGTATCTTGCTCTTGGGCCAAACTTATCAACATTGATATCTTTTGAACCGTCCGGAATCCAGAAGTTTGTTACACAGGTCTGACCAAGCTCTTTGCCGAAGTACTCCCCTATCTTGCGGGAAGCAATACCATGCTCTATCCAAAACTTTCTCGCGCCCTCGTCAGCGTTTGACAAAGTGCCGTTTTCAGCTAACGGATGAGAAAAATATGTAGGATTAAAATCAAGCCCTAAGCCTTTTTCCTTAGCCCATGCAACCCATGATGCAAAGTGCTCGGGAGCAATTTCATTTCTTTCAACCTTTTTACCGTTTGTCTCTAAATAGCAGGCATGAAGGTTAACCTTCTGCTTACCTGGCAAATAAGACATAACCTTTTCTATATCTTTACGAAGCTCATCAGGAGTTCTTGCCGCTCCCGGATAGTTACCGGTGGCCTGAATGCCGCCTGACAGCTCCCCTGCTCCTTCAAATCCATGAACGTCATCTCCCTGCCAGCAATGCAGTGAAATTGGGGTCTTTTCAACTGTTTCAATAGCCTTATCAACATCTACGCCGAGCTTAGAATACAGCTCTTTTGCGTATTCGTATGCGTTTTTAGTCTTCATATTTATTCCTCCAATACAAGATTTCAAGCTTAACCTATATTTTAAGTCATATTCATTCTTTAGTCAAGCATTATTTGTAAAAACAAGC
>JAUZPY010000070.1 GCA_030705805.1 Bacillota bacterium
GAAATAAATTCATGGCGTTTTGTACAGGATAAGTTCCAGAATATATGTGAAAGATTCGGATATAAGGAAATAAGAACTCCCGTATTTGAATATACAGAGCTTTTTCAGAGGGGCGTAGGGGATACGACCGATGTGGTACAGAAGGAAATGTACACCTTCACGGACAAGGGTGACAGAAGCGTAACGCTTAGACCGGAAGGTACTGCCGGTGCTGTAAGAGCTTATCTGGAAAACGGCATATATGCCAAAAATCCTATAAATAAATTATTTTATAATATTACCTGCTACCGCCACGAGAAGCCTCAGGCCGGCAGACTTCGTGAGTTTCACCAGTTCGGAATAGAAGCGTACGGAGCTAAAGGTCCCGGTATTGATGCGGAGATAATTTCTTTGGCAGCTATGTTTTTAAAAGAATTATCGGTAACGGATATTACAATAAATATAAACAGTATAGGATGCCCTTCCTGCCGCAGAGAATATAACAAAAAGCTTAGGGAATATTTAGATGATTATAAGTCTGAGCTTTGTGAAACCTGTTTGGGCAGACTTGAGAAAAACCCTTTAAGAGTCTTGGACTGTAAGAGTCCTGTATGCTCTAAAATTGCAGAGGGTGCGCCTATGCTGATAGATTATATTTGCGACGACTGCAAGGCTCACTTTGAAGGGGTTAAGAATGCTTTGGAAGAACTGTCTATAAGCTACAATATTGACCCTACGATAGTGCGCGGCCTGGATTATTATACTAAGACCGTATTTGAAATAAAGTCAAACCTTGATATAGGTTCTCAAAGAACCATATGCGGCGGCGGCCGCTATGACGGATTGATTGAAACGTTAGGCGGTACACCGACGCCGGGTATCGGATTCGGCCTTGGAATAGAAAGACTGCTTATTGTAATGGAAAAGGCAGGCTGTAAGTTGCCCGAAGAAAAGAAAACAGAGCTTTTTATTGGATATATCGGAGAAGAGGCCGGAAGGTATGCCGCAAAGCTTGCATATAAGCTGAGGGGCGAGGGCAGGCTTGTCGAATATGAACTTTTGGATAGGAGCGTAAAGGCTCAAATGAAATATGCCGATAAACTGGGGGCAAAATATTCAATAGTTTTAGGCAGCAATGAGATACAGTCGGGACTGGTTAACCTTAAAAATATGGAAACCGGTGAAACTAAGGAAATAAAAATAGACACGCAAGATTTTTTGCCTCGCGAAGCGAGGTGAAAATCTGCGATACAAGCAAGGTTTTTTGTCTTGCGAAGCAAGATAAAAACCTGCGGACAAGCAAGATAAGCAAGGTTTTTTGTCTTGCGAAGCACAAGCAAGATGAAAATCTGCGATGAAGATAAAAACCTGCGATACAAGCAAGATTTTTCGCCTTGCGAAGCAAGGTAAAAATCTGCGGTAAATCTGCGATGAAGATGAAAATCTGCGAGCAAGATAAAACGATACAAGCAAGAAAATAAGGAGATATGACCATGGAATTTATGGGCAGCATGAAGAGAAGTTGCTACTGCGCCGAGCTTGATGCAAAAGACATCGGCAAAGAGGTAACTGTAATGGGTTGGGTAGCCAAAGCAAGAAATTTAGGGTCTTTGGTATTTATTGACCTGCGTGATAAAAGCGGAATAGTTCAGCTTTTTGCAAATGACAGCAATGCGGAAATTTTGGAGAAGGCAGCAAGCCTTCATCAGGAATATGTAATCGCAGCAAGCGGTACTGTTCAAAAGAGGGGCGGGGCGGTAAACCCCAACATACCCACTGGTGAAATTGAAATAAATATATCTGAACTTAAATTATTAAGTAAGTCTGAGGTAACACCTTTTGTTGTTGAGGAAGACGTAAAGGCAAAAGATGAACTCAGACTTAAATACCGCTATCTTGACTTAAGAAGACATTGTATGCAGGAGCAGATCGTTGCAAGGCACCGTGTTACAAGGATAGCAAGAGATTATTATGATGCAAATGGGTTCCTTGAAATAGAAACTCCGTATCTTACCAAGAGCACGCCGGAAGGTGCAAGGGATTACCTTGTTCCAAGCCGTGTGCATAAGGGCAAGTTTTACGCTTTGCCGCAGTCACCTCAGCAGTATAAGCAGCTTTTGATGGTTGCCGGCTTTGACCGCTATATGCAGATAGTTCGCTGCTTCCGTGACGAGGATTTAAGGGCGGATCGTCAGCCTGAATTTACTCAGCTTGACCTTGAAATGTCCTTTGTAACTGAAGAGGATGTAATGACGGTAAACGAAGGCTTTATAAAGAAGCTGATGAAGGAACATAAGGGCATGGACGTTAAAACCCCATTTCCGAGGATTACCTGGAAAGAGGCAATGGATCGCTTTGGTTCGGACAAGCCCGACACACGTTTCGGCATGGAGCTTAAAGATATATCCGATCTGGTAAAGGATTCTGAATTTTCAGTGTTTAAAAACGCAGTATCAGGTGGCGGAAGCGTACGGGCAATAAGCACCGAAGGTCATGTGTTCAGCCGTAAAGAAATTGATGCGCTGACTGAATTTGTTAAAACGTACCGTGCAAAAGGTATGGTTTATATAAGCTACACAGAGGAAGGGGTTAAATCCTCTGCAATAAAGTTTTTATCCGAGGACTTACTTGCGAAAATTGCTGAGCGTACCGGCGCAAAGATGGGGGATACACTGTTTATCGTTGCCGATAAAGACAAAGTTGTATTCGATGCGCTGGGTGCTTTAAGAGTAGAGGTTGCCAAGAGAAGGGGAATTCTTGACCCGAATACTTTTAATTACCTGTGGGTAACGGAATTTCCGCTTCTTGAGTACGACGAGGAGGCAGGAAGGTTCTTTGCTATGCACCATCCGTTTACTTCACCTATGGATGAGGATATAGAGTATCTTTCTTCCGATCCGGGCAGGGTAAGAGCAAAAGCTTATGATATAGTATTGAATGGAATAGAGCTGGGCGGCGGCAGTATAAGAATAAATAATACTGAGCTTCAGACTAAGATGTTTGAGTGCCTTGGCTTTACAAAGGAATCGGCAGAGGCGCGTTTTGGCTATCTGCTGGAAGCATTTAAATACGGAGTTCCTCCTCACGGAGGCATGGCCTATGGCCTAGACAGGCTGTGCATGCTCCTTCAGGGACTTGATAATATCAGAGACGTAATTGCATTCCCGAAGGTACAAAATGCTTCCGAGTTAATGACTAACGCTCCTGACGTTGTAGATGAGGAACAGCTAGAAGAACTTTCTATATCTATAAAAAATAATACGGAGGCGTAAAAATGATTGAGATCAGCAACCTTACCAAAAGCTTTGGTAAGCATAAGGTTCTGGACAATATAACGTTCAGAGTGGGAGAAGGAGAGGTACTGGGCTTTCTTGGTGCCAACGGCGCAGGGAAAAGCACCACAATGAATATAATAACAGGTTATTTGTCATCAAATGAGGGGAAGGTTCTGATTAACGGGATAAACATATTGGAGGAGCCTGAAAAAGCTAAAAAGCTTATCGGCTATTTGCCGGAACAGCCTCCGCTGTACCTTAACATGACTGTTTCCGAATACCTTGATTTTGTTTATCAATTAAAAGGTATAAAACTTAATGAAAAGGCGGAAAAAGGCGAGAAATCGGAAAAACAGCAGCATATTGAAGAAATATGTGAAATGTGCGGCATTACGGGCGTATATAAAAGGCTTATCGGCAATTTATCTAAGGGATATCGTCAGAGAGTAGGGCTTGCACAGGCTCTTATCGGCAACCCCGAGGTTCTGATACTGGACGAGCCTACAGTTGGTCTTGACCCCGTACAGATAATAGAAATCAGGAATCTGATAAGAGAGCTTGGCAAAAAGCATACGGTTATCTTAAGCTCCCATATATTATCGGAAGTAAGCGCAATCTGCGAAAAAGTAATAATCATACATAACGGAAGAATCGCCGCTGCATCCGTAACGGACAAGCTTATAAAGGAGTTTCAGGATTCGAACCGCCTTCGCTTAACAGCGGAAGGTGACGCCCAGGAGCTTGTAAAAACCGTTTCGGTTATTTACGGAGTAGATTCAGTCGAAATTGACGAAACAAAGACAAACTCGAGTGCAGCCGAAATCATCATTCGCACCTCAAAGGATGTAAGAGGCCCGATAATGAGCCGCCTTGTTGAAAAGAACATAGGCGTGATAAACTTTGGCCTTGATACGGTAAGTCTTGAGGACATTTTCTTAAAATATGTTGGAGGTGAATCTGATGAAGGCAGTATACAAGAGAGAGCTGAATAGTTACCTTAATAACCCAATGGGTTATGTATTCTTAGGTATATTTGTACTTTTTTTCAGCGTAATATTCTGTTACATAAATCTTTACAGCTTAGTAAGTTCAAATATAAGTTATACATTCAGTTATATGATTTACGCAATGCTGGTGCTTATGCCTCTTCTCACAATGAGGCTTATGTCCGAAGAAAAGGCGCAAAAGACCGATCAGCTTCTTCTGACCGCACCGGTAAAGGCGTCATCAATAATTTTAGGCAAGTTTTTTGCCGCTATGACGCTGGTGCTTTTGGCACTGGTATTTACATTGCCTCACATTGTGATATTGGTAATACAAGGTAATCCCGGATTTTTGGTAACTCTTTTGGCTTATATAGGCTTTATTTTGTATTCGTCTGTATATGTAAGCATCGGAATATTTATATCCTCTTTAACAGAAAATCAGGTAATATCTGCGGTACTTACCTTTGCAATTTTTATGGGACTGCTTGCTCTCGAGATTCTTTTTGTGCCCGGAATACAGAGCCCGACTCTCTATAAAATACTTAGCGGTATCTCTTTTGCTTCAAGATATTCTGACTTTTCTATGGGTGTTTTCAATTTAACTTCCCTTGTTTATTATGCAAGCGCAGCTTTTCTCTTCCTGTTTTTTACAGTTCGTGTAACAGAGAAGAGAAGATGGGCATAAGGGAGGTGCTTTAAAGATGAATAATAATAAAATTAAATTTAAAGCGTATGGGGCAGCAATAACCGCATTGGTCATTGTTGCTGTAATACTGTTAAATGTAATATTCGGAGTAGTGGGTAAAAGGTATAATCTGAAGGTGGATATAACGAAAGGTGGAGTTTTCACTTTATCCAATGAGACAAAGAACGTTCTGGATATGGTGAAAAAGGACATCACGATTTATTATGCTACAAATGCTGACAGCAGAAATACAGGATATGCCGAGATACTCGATAACTTTGCAAAGTATTCTAAGCATATCACCATTAAAGACGTAAACATAGATCTTGACCCTAATTTCAAAAAGACCTATCAGGTTGAGTCATATAATACAGTAGTAGTTGAATGTCCCAATACGGGAAAAAAGAGAGTAATTGACAGCTCGCTTATAGAGCAGTCCTCAAACAACTCAAAAGGTACGGTAGCTACAAGCGTAAACTACCTTGAAAGCTATGTCAGCGCAGCGGTACTTTATTCTATAAGCAGCGACCCACTGGACGTATATATATCTGTAGGTCATGGTGAAATTACCGAAAATACAACATTCCTTGACCACCTTATGAGTATGCTGTATTCAGAGGCTATGAGTGTAAGAGTTCTGGACCTTACAGCCGAGCAGATTCCGGAAAACGCAGACATGATTTTAATTGCAGGCCCCAAAATGGACTTTACTGCCGATGAAATCAAGAAAGTTGACGATTATTTTGAAAAAGGCGGAAGAGTTCAATTTTACTCTAATCCAGCCTACTCTTTGCCTAATTTGAATGCTTATTTAAATGATTCATGGAAAATACAGATAAATAACGACTGCGTATCGGATGATGATGGGAAGTATTTGGCAAAAAGTTCTATAGGAAGTTATCTGCTACCTGTAATAAAGGAATCTGATATGACCAAATATCTGTCAGCTATAGGAGCAAAGTTCCGTGTACAGGAAGGCGAAACCAACAGCATTAAAGTAACCGAAAACAAAAATATTCAAGCTAACGTTCTGTTAACTACCAGTGAAAAAGGAATAAGCCTTACCAGAGATAACTGGGTAAAAAAGAACTCAAGACAAAGCTATGTAGCGCAGAATAATGGTGAACAGACTATAATGATTTACTGCAAGAAAAACCCCTTAAATAACGAGTCAACTACGGCAAGACTTTTGGTATGCGGAAGCTATTATATGCTTTATGATAACTTTATTGACCCGTCATCAAATTATGCGGACAAGGATTTGGTTGTTAAGTCAATAAATTATATGTCCGGTATAGAGGATGCACCTGTATCTGTAGCTTCCAAACAGGTTTTAAATGAGCAGATGAAAGTTCTTGAAATTCCCAAATTGGTATCTTACGGAGTGATTTTGGTAGCGGCAATTCCCGTTATATTATTCATCTGGGGAGTTTATGTTTATATCAGGAGGAAACGTCTGTGAAAAAGTGGCTTAAATTGACCTTAATGGGCGTTCTGGTTTTGTCCCTCGCCGTATGTGCCTATATTGTTTTAAAATTAGGTACTGACCCCGAGCAGAAAACAGATGATAAAAAAACTGAAGAAATTACGGTTGATACACTAAACAATGATATAACCGAAATATATTTGACAAATAAAGATGGCAGCTATCATTTTGTCAAAAAAGATAAAAAATGGAAAATGGTATTTAATCAGGAATTAGATGCCGAAGGCAACACAATAGTATCCATTGATTCTATCCTCAAAAAGGTTATAGCCAAGGACCTTATTGAAAAAAACACAACGGTCTTGTCTAAATACGGCCTTGACCAGCCGCAGGCTACCGTAAAATATGTACTTGATAACGGAACCGTAAAAACACTGAAAATCGGTGATTCCATAGTTAATCAAAAGAACTATTTCACTTTGGATGATAAGACTGTTTATACTATGGCAAACAGCGATTCCGGCCTGTTTTTAGCCGGAATGAGTGCTTTCATAAATATGTCACTGACTAGCTATAAAATTGAAAACGTATCTGATTTTGCATTGGTTAAAGGCAATTCTGTTTTAAAGGTCGGAAAGAAAAGTGACGAAGAAGTTAAAGACAAGAGTGTAAAAAGCCTTATGTCGTTTAAGCTGACAGAGCCGGTACAGGCAAGCGCTTCTCCCGATGCGGTTAAGAGCTTATATGAAAGCGTCTTGGATATCAGCGCAAACGGTTATCTGCCGTATGCAGAGGATGCAGCGTGCGGAATAACCGGCAATAACGACACCTATTTCCAAATCACCGACATAAATAAAAGCACAGAAACTTTTTATGTCGGAAGCGCTGCTAAAAAGGGCTATACTTATGTTAAAAGGCTTAGCCATCCGGGTATTTTTGTAGTATCCGATGATCAGCTTGCGTTCCTTAAAACTACCAGCTTTGATATAATCGATAAGCATATATCGCTTCATTATCTTCAAGACTTGAATAAGGTAGTAATAAAAAGTGAAGGTAATACCTACACTATAGAAAGAACAGGGGATAAAAGCTATACATTAAACGGTAAAAAGGTTGATTATGATAAAATAGCTAACTTTTACGAGATAGCAATATCCTTAACCTATGACGGAGTTGCCGTGACTACCCCCGGAACCGGAGTGGTAACGGAAATCGGTTTTTATACCGATAAGGCAAGTGACGTTACACAATATTCGTCTTATGACCCTATGAGCTATTCTGTTACCAAAGAAGGCGTACAGGGATTCACAATTAAGAAAAAATACGTAGATAAGGTTGTAAGCCTTGTTAAGGAGCTGGCAAAATGACAGAACCCATAGTAGTTTCGGTAATTGAAGGAAGCATTGCCAAAAATATGGGCATAGAAAAGGGCGACAGCATTATATCAATTAACGATGAAAAGATAGGAGATATACTTGACTATCGTTTCTTTTCCGCAGACCCGTTTCTTTCTGTAAAAGTAAGAAAAGAAAGTGGGAAGATAGTTTCATATGAAGCCGAAAACTACGAATCGCAGGATTTAGGCCTTGAGATTTCTTTTGGCGACGAGGCAAAGGCAAGACATTGCAAAAACAAATGCATTTTCTGCTTTATCGACCAGAACCCGAAAGGGATGAGGGATACAATATATTTTAAGGATGACGATGTAAGGCTTTCTTTTTTAACAGGCAGTTATATTACATTAACAAACCTTACAGAAACTGATATAGCAAGAATAATGTATCAGCACATCAGCCCTATTAATGTGTCTGTGCACACAACAGATTCTTCCCTCAGGGTAAAAATGCTGAAAAATAAGGACGCAGGCAAAGTTTATAAGCTGATGAAAAAGCTGAGCAAAAACGGTATCACCATGAATTGCCAGATTGTTCTCTGCAAGGGAATAAATGACGGTAAAAATCTTAACAAAACCGTTAAAGACTTATTGAAGCTTTATCCTTTTGTTAATAGTGTCAGTGTTGTGCCTGTGGGTCTTACAAAATTCAGAGAAGGCCTCGAAAATCTTGTGCCCTTTGACAGCGAAGATTCAAAAAAGGTAATAGAGCAGCTTGTTTTTTGGCAGAATAAAGCTAAGAAGAAATATGACGTAAACTTTGTTTACGCTTCAGACGAATTTTATTTAAAAGCAGGATTGCCTCTGCCCCAGGCTTCGCATTATGACGGATATCCGCAGATAGAAAACGGCGTGGGAATGATAACCTCTTTCCGTGAAGAGTTTGCATATTCTATGGAAACCCTTCCGGAAACCATAGGAAACCGTGATGTGGGCATTATTACAGGCAGGGCAGCCGAAGCTTTAATGAACGAGGTTTCAAGAAAATTAACTGAAAAATATTCTAATTTAAAATTGGAAGTTTTCCCGATAGATAATGACTTTTTCGGGCGCAGCGTAACTGTATCGGGTCTTATAACAGGCAAAGACATAATCGCTCAGCTAAAGGATAAGGCTTTGCCTAAGGTTTTGCTTATGCCCGACGTAATGTTTAAGGATGGCAGCGAGACCATGCTTGATGACTTGACCAAAGAAGAACTTGAGTTCATTATTAAGGCGAAAATAAAAATTATACCGTCCGTTGGGGATGTAGTAGCAAAAGAAATACTTGGAATATAAAGGAGGCGGCTTCATGGCTAAACCTATGGTTGCCATCGTCGGCAGGCCAAACGTGGGAAAATCCACACTTTTTAACAGGTTATGCGGCAGTAGGGTATCTATAGTTGAAGATACTCCCGGAATAACCAGAGACAGAATATATCAGGATTCGGAATGGTGCGGAAAAGCCTTTACCGTTATAGACACCGGCGGAATTGAACCGGCTTCCGATGATATAATACTTGTGCAGATGAGGCGTCAGGCATATCTTGCAATAGAGCAGTCCGACGTTATAATATTTATGGTAGATGTAAAGTCGGCGCTTACGGCAGCGGATATGGAGGTAGCTTCAATTCTGCAAAAGTCAGGCAAGCCGATTGTGCTTACATGCAACAAAGTTGACACCCCCGGAAGTCCCCCAATGGAATTTTATGAATTTTATAATCTTGGCCTGGGCGAGCCTATAGCGATATCTTCTATACACGGAATGGGCTTAGGCGATTTGCTGGATGAGGTATGCTCACACTTTGATAAGATTCCTGAAACAGTATATGAAGAAGACGCAATAAAGATTGCCGTTGCAGGAAAGCCAAACGTCGGAAAGTCATCCTTGGTTAACAGAATTTTAGGGGAAGAAAGAGTTATCGTAAGCGAGATCCCGGGCACAACCAGGGACGCTATTGACACTGCTTTTGAGAGAGACGGAAAAAAATATATTATTATTGATACTGCCGGAATGAGGAAAAAAGGGAAAATTGATGATAATATTGAGCGCTACAGCGTTATCCGTTCACTTGGTGCGGTAGAAAAATGTGACGTTTGTATAATAATGGTAGACGCCACAGAGGGAGTGAGCGAGCAGGACACTAAGATTGCAGGCTACGCCCATGATAACGGC
>JAUZPY010000071.1 GCA_030705805.1 Bacillota bacterium
CAAGCGAAGCGAAGCGGAAAGTTATTTCCTTTAAAAAAATCAAATTACGGAGTAATTTATATAAATCTTTACCGTCAAGCGAAGCGAAGCGGAAAGTTATTTCCTTTAAAAAAATCAAATTACGGAGTAATTTATATAAATCTTTACCGTCAAGCGAAGCGAAGCGGAAAGTTATTTCCTTTAAAAAAAATAAATTACAGAGTAATTTATACTATAACAAAGGGGTGAAAACACGTGGATGTTTCTGAAAAACTTAGAATTTTGGGTGATGCCGCAAAATATGATGCCAGTTGTTCTTCCAGCGGTTCACACAGAAAAAATATGCCGGGTGGAATAGGAAATGCTGCGCCGGCCGGATGCTGTCACAGCTTTACACAGGATGGCAGATGCATATCCTTATTAAAAGTGTTGCTTAGTAATTGCTGCATAAATGATTGCAAGTACTGCATAAACAGAAAATCCAATGATGTAGAGCGTGCGACCTTTGAGCCGAGAGAACTTGCAAATCTGACAATAGAATTTTACAAACGAAATTATATTGAAGGCCTTTTTTTAAGCTCAGGAATAATAAAAAACCCCGATTATACTATGGAGCAAATGATTGTTGTTCTCAGCGTTTTGCGAAATGAATATAAATTTAACGGCTATATTCATGTTAAAGCAATACCGGGTGCCGACCAAGCCTTAATTCAAAAGGCAGGACTATTGGCAGACCGTATGAGCGTTAATATCGAGCTTCCTTCGGAGGTTAGCTTGAACCGTCTTGCTCCGGACAAAGATAAAAATAAAATATTAAAGCCAATGGGGTTTATTAAAAGCTCCATTACAGAATCAAAAGCTGAATTGGCAGTTTACCGGCACGCACCTCAGTTTGTGCCTTCCGGACAGAGTACACAGATGATTATTGGTGCAACCGGCGATACTGATTGCCAGATTATGAGGCTGGCGGAAGGTCTTTACAACAAATACTCGCTTAAAAGGGTGTATTATTCGGCATATGTTCCAATGAATGATGATTCAAATCTCCCCAGCGTTGATACAAAGCCTCCTTTATTGAGGGAGCATAGGATTTATCAAGCAGACTGGCTGCTGAGATTTTACGGATTTAAAGCAAGTGAATTATTGGACGATAAAAGGCCAAATTTCAGTTTAAATCTTGATCCGAAAGCAGATTGGGCAATTGGCAATTATCATCTTTTTCCGTTGGATGTTAATAAGGCGTCTTATGAAATGCTTTTAAGAGTTCCCGGCATAGGAGTCACAAGTGCAAGGAGAATTATAACTGCAAGGAGAATGGCTGTCTTAGAATATCAAGATTTGAAAAAATTCGGGGTGGTTTTAAAAAGAGCTCAGTTTTTTATAACCGTTAAAGGAAAATATTTAAATAATTTCCCGATACGGGAAAGCTTTGTAACAGCAAACCTTTCTATCGGAGCATTGCCCTATATTGGGGGTTTTGAACAAATATCAATGTTTTCGGGTGAAAAACCACTTTTAAATGAGGTAAACTGATGGATACAGCATATATATATGATGGGACCTTTGGGGGACTTATGACTTGTATCTTTGAAATGTATTCAAGACATGAAGAGCCCGTATCTATTGATACGGAAGATTATTTTCAGCAAAGAATGGGAACAAGCGTATATAATGTCATTACCGATACAGAAAAATCAGAGCGGGTTATTAAATCAGCATTAAATAAAATTGGGCAGGACGGTTTCTTTGAAGTTTATAGAGCCTTTTTATCCGATGTTTGCGGCCGTGAAATGATAATATCAGGCTATTTAAAACTGGTATTTAAAATAGGCAGCGCCGCAAAAGCATATTTAAGCAACGATTATGTGTGCAATATGTATAAGCTTTCACAAAAGACCGGCAGTGAAGCTCACTTGTTAACCGGTTTTTTAAGGTTTGAAGAGATGGAAGACGGAGTGTTATATGCTGAAATGTCTCCTAAATCAGACTGTATTGAAATAGTAGGCGGGCATTTTAAGTCGAGGCTTTCAGCGCTGCCCTTTGTAATTAACGACCGCGTTAGGAAAAAAGCTTTTGTGTATGATACAAAAAATTTTGATATAGCAGAATATGAAAGTTTTAATGCTCCCAATCAAACTGAAAAGGAAACTGATTTTCAGAATATGTGGAGAGACTTTTATAAAACCGTATCTATTAAAGCAAGAAAAAACGACAGATGCCGTATGACGCATATGCCAAAAAGGTACTGGAAGCACATGTGTGAATTAAAGGATGAAAAGTGAACTTTATTTCAAAAAATGCATATAGTTTTTAATGAATACTATATGGGGGATTTAGTGTATGCAGCCAGCTTTATTAGTCGTATCGGTTTTGCCGTCAATTATACTTTTGCTTTATATATACAAAAAGGATAGGGTAGAAAAAGAGCCTGCAAGTCTTCTCGCTGTGATTTTTGCTATTGGTGCATTAAGTGTTATACCTTCACTGATAATAGAAACTGTTGGGGTATATATAGCATCGCACCTCTTTGACGTGGGCAGCATAGGAATGGTTGCTTTTATAGCCTTTATAGTTGTTGCCTTATCCGAAGAAGGCTTTAAATATTTGGGAATGAAGCTTGTCACATGGAAGAATAATAATTTTGACTGTACCTTTGATGCAGTTGTGTATGGGGTATTTGCCTCTTTAGGATTTGCAACCATAGAAAACATTGCATATGTTGCAGAGGAAGGAATTTGGGTAGGCTTAGGAAGGGCTGTATTATCAGTTCCTATACATATGATGTGCGGAGTTTTTATGGGAGCTTCCTATGGACGTGCAAAGGTGTATCAGCACAAAAGGAAAAAGGGAGCATCTAAAATAAACAGAATAAATGCGGTTTTAGAAGCAGCCATAATACATGGGGTTTATGACTTTTGTTTAATGCTTAATACTGATACTTCAACGAAAATTTTCTTTTTATATATGATATTTATGTATTTTATAACTTTTATAAAAATCAAAAGTATGTCAGTTAAGGATAGCTTCATAGATGAAACTAAAATAGAAAATTAATTAATAAAGCCCGGAGCATATAGCTCCGGGCTTTTGTGTGAGGCGCTGTTTTGTATAGGGGCATTGGTATCTCGAATAAAAATAATTGAAAGAATCGGATTTTACGATCAGTTTCATTTTTCCAAACGTTTTAGAGAATGTTATGGAGAATTCCCCAACAGTTACAAAAAACGGATTATTTTACAAAATAATAGTTATTATAAATGTCAATAAAACAAAGAAAGGCGGTTTAAAAAATCAAAAAAGTTATGGAAACCTGCCATAAAAAATGTTAATATTATGATGTAATACACTTATAGTTTTTATGAGGAGGGAAATATATGAGGAAAATTTTATGCAGTTTACTTGCGATGTGCATGATAATATCAACGGTATGTATTGTGGGTGCCGCAGGAGACATCGTGCTTACCGGTGCTGACGCAGCGTATAAGTCTGGCATTGAAGCAAATCAAGCGGTAATTAAAGGCTTTGCAAAAGGAGATTATGTTGGATTTTCCAAAGTTGATCTTACCGGAATTAAATCCATACGTCTTGATGTTTTTTCAAACTATTCAGGCGGAGCTAATTGTGAAATATTCCAGGTTCGTATAGACAGCCCCGACAAGGGCGGTAAAGCAATAGGTTATGTCAGAGCTGATAATAACAAAAGAGATATATTTTCATGCAACATTTCTGATGTAACAGGTCCTCATGACCTTTATTTTGTTTCACAGTTTTCGCATTCAGAACAATTATCGGAAATCTATTCTATTACTTTATCAACCCAGGCTGTGAATAATACATATGAGCCGGTTCCGGAAAGCACAATTATAGATAACTATCATGATACATGGGTTTCTACCGACGATATGGGCAGAAAAGTAGCTGATTATGAAGAAGTCGGCGATGTAAAGGACGATAGTTACATTGGCATGTTCTACTGGAACTGGTTTACCAATCCTAAAATGATCGCATATATTCCTTCTGAAATTAACGCCCAGCATCCTGAAGCATATGCAGACTATAATAATCCTGTATGGGACAGCAACGGAAAGTATTTCTGGAGTGAGCCTTTATTTGGTTTCTATGAAGTAGACTACTGGGTATATAGGAAGCAAGCAGCTATGATGGCTGACGCCGGGGTTGATGTAATCTTCTTTGACTATACAAACGGGGACGCTTGTTATTATAACTCATTAAAAACCTTGCTGGAAGCCTTTCGCGATGCGAGAGGGACCGGTATAGACTCCCCCAAGGTTAGTGCTATAACAAGCTGGAAGGCCTATAGAATTAACTCAATAAAATTCATGTATGAGGAAATTTTCAGGGAAGGCAGATATAACGACTTGTGGTTCTATTGGGAAGGAAAGCCCATGCTGATATCAGACGTATCTACCTTTAATCCAAAGTATGAGTATCCTGACGATTCGGTTGATGTGGCTTTAACTGATGAAATGTACGACTTCTTCACATTTAAAGAGATGGGAGATAGGGGAAAAGGCCAGACAAGAGAAAATCAGCTCATGTGGCTGGAATCTTATCCTCAGCATAAATATATGAAAAAAGGCAGTGACAGAGTTGAGTTTATGGATTTGGGAAGTGCAGTCAATGAGTCATATGTATGGGGTGTAACCCCGACAGGCGTGTTCTCTGATCCGTATACTAAAGGCAGAAGCTATACAGAAGCCTTTGGAGAAGACTTTACAGAAGGAGCATATCGTCAGAACTACTTCTTTAAGGAGCAGGTTTCAAGAGTCCTTGACTCAGATCCCCATTTTGTATTCGTTGATGGCTGGAACGAATGGTCAGCAGGACGTCAGCAGCTTTATTCAGGTGTTGAAAATTGCTTTGTTGATACATACGATAATGAAGGAAGTAGAGATATAGAGCCGTCCCGCGGTGCTCTGGGCGATGATTCTTACAATATGTTTGTGGACTTCTCAAGAAAATATAAAGGTGCAAGACCTGCACCCACTGCTACAGCGCAGAAAACAATTGACATTAACAAAGGCAATGAGCAGTGGTCGGATGTTGGACCGGAATTTATAAACGACTATGATGATTATACAAGAGATGCAGATGGTTATAATCCTCACCATTACACCACTACTGTTGTAAACAGCATTTCACGTGCAAAGGTTGCCCGTGACCAGAACAATTTCTATTTCTATGTTAAGACTACAAAAGACATAAAAACCGGAACAGATAACTGGATGCAGCTTTATATAAATACTGACAGAAATCATGCCACCGGATGGCAGGGTTATGATTATACTCTGAATGTTACCGGCGCAGGTCAGCTTTCAAAGAATGTAGGAAATACATGGAACTGGGAAAAGGTTTCAGATGTTTCTTATACTGTATCCAAAGACATATTGCAGGTTTCCATACCAAGAAGCCTAATAGGGGAGACAGGAACTGCCGACTTTGAATTTAAGTGGTCTGATGACATAGATGTTAAAGGCGATCTTCTTAACTTCTATACCAACGGCAGCGCCGCACCTTTAGGTCGCTTCAACTATTTGTATACCGAAATTCAGCAGACCAGCGTAACAAAAGAGCAGAGGGCTGCTTTAAAGGATACAACTATTCTTAAAGCTGACACAAATAAAATGATTGTAAACGGCGGCAAGATGAATGTATATGAGCCGGATACAAGAGTTAAAACAACAATGATTAACGGTGTACTTTATTTCCCGGCTGAATCACTTAATGATATTCTGGGTTACGGAAGGACGAAAATTGAGTGGGACAGCGCTAATTCAAGGCTTTTTGTATCAAACCATGTACTTGATTCAAACGATAAGATAGCTGATTATGTTTGGGCATATTCAACTGTAGGCTCTTTGGAGGTAAGACTTAATGGTTATCTTAACACTCTGCAAAATCCTATTAAGATAGTGGGCGGCCTTGTATATGTTCCCATTACATATCTTCAGGATTGCTTTGGCTGGACTGTAAAAGATGCAGAAAACGGATATTATGCAGCAGCTATGGACACAATAAACCCAAATGCCGTAGCAGCTGTAAAGAGCCATATACAATAAGAAAGGGGGAGTTATAATGAAAAAATTATTTACTTTGATACTTGCACTTTCTCTTATGGCTTCTGTGTTTACCTGTTTCGCTATTGACACAGTTCCCGGCAAAGATAAGTGGATAGCTACAGCATCCAGCGAATGTGTCAGCATTTATAAGGCTTTAGACGGAGATCCTACAACCTATTGGCATTCATACTATAAGACGGTTGACGGTATCAACCAAAAAGACCCTGCTCCGTTTGATTTGACATTTACTCTTCCTGAGGTAACCGGCATTTCCGGATTTGCCTATACTCCCAGAGTTGCAGAATCTTTTTCCGGCCGCGTCCTCCAGTATCAATTTTATGTATCAACATCAGATGACGGGGAATTTATTTTGATAGAAGAAGGCAAGTGGAATAATGACGCATCTCAGAAAGTAGTTCAATTTACTTGTAATATGAATGTAAAGAGAGTTTTGTTTAAGGTTATTGAAGGACTGAACGGTTACGGAACCATGGGTGAATTTGACCTACTTCCCGCATATTCAAGCAAAGAAACAGTTACTCCGGATAAATATCAGGAAAATAAAGAGAAAAACATGCTTTACGAGATTGATAAAACAAACTTTGAAGCTATCTGCTCTTCAGCATGGGGGAGCCATACTCCGGGCAAAATCTTTGATAATAACGCAACATCTTTCTGGCATGAAAATCCGGGTGACCTTGCTCCGATAGAGCTTTTAGTTGATATGCATCAGGAAAATACCGTATCAGGCTTTGGTTATTACCCAAGGCAGGACGATAATGAAATTAAAGGCCACTGGATAGATTACAGCGTCCTTGGCAGCCATGATGGAGTAAACTATGAGAATATTCTTGCAGATGGCCACATGGATGTTAATTTCTCAGAAAAGACTGTAAAATTTGATAAAAACGTTACATATAGATATTTGAAATTTGTTATATCAAAGTTTAATTATCATTGTGCGTGTGCAGAACTAAAGCTTTATCAGGATAAAACTGCAAAAGAATCAGCAGTAAAGAGCGTCAGTGGGAAGTATGTTTTAACAGTAGGCTCAAACAATATACAGGTTGATAAGGGCGGACAGACTTATACTAAAACCCTCGATGTTGCTCCTTATATAGATAACGGCTCAACTTTAATTCCTTTAAGAGGTCTTTTAGAAGAAATGGACGCTCAGGTAGAATGGAATGGTGATAACCAGACCATTAATATAACCAAAGGGCTCGTAAAAATTGAAATGCAGATTTTGAATAAACAGGTTTATGTTACTACTGTCAGATATGGCAGAACTCGCTATGCTTTTAGAGTTGCACCTGTGATAAAGGATAATCGTACCTTTATTCCGTTAAGGTTTATATCTGAGCATCTGGGTTATAACGTAGCTTGGGATGCCAGTGCAAAATCTATTACCATTACCAATACGGTTCAATAAATGAAAAACACTCAGAGGTGTGAAGCCCCCCACCCTGAGTGTTTTTATTTTGCTTATAAATAAAAATGACATTTCAAAATCATGGTATTTCTTTCGTTATTTCTTATAAAAATTTAATAATTTTATTGTTAAAAACGTTCAAAGCATCAAAATTATTATATCTTAAGTTAAAATACTTATATTGTATAAAATATTGGAGTATGGTATTATTATAAGGTACGCTAGTGTAATATTTTTATATTAGCGAAAATGTTTAAGCATTAAAGGGGGACAAGAATATGAGGAAGCTATTATGCGGATTACTTTCAGTTCTCATGGTTTTATCCATGATAATTGTTTGCTCCGCAGAAGGGGAACAAACTTACAGTGCATCTGATATGGTGTATAAGTCTGACAAAGATATTGAAGTTGGTGCAAGCGGTGCTACAAGATTTGAGCGTGGCGGATATTTTGGTATTAAAGGTGTAGACTTAACCGGTATAAAGTCTGTCAGCTTAACCGGAAAATGTATCCTTCAAGGCGGTGTTAACGGAGAAAGCCTGGAGGTAAGGGTGGATGACCCTGTAAAGGGCGCTTGCCTTGGCTATATCACAGTCTGTGATGAAACAAAAACTGTATTTACATCTAGTATAGATACGTCTGCCGGCGTACATGATGTGTATTTTGTTTGTGCCTATGGTAAAGCAAACAGCACAAATATTGCAGTTACCAATGTGACCTTCTCAAGCAAAGAATACGTTAATACCAATGCTCAGAAGAAGGTTGCAGACAGTGCAGTAATCGATAATTATCATGATACATGGGTTGCTACCGATGATATGGGAAGATCAGTTGCTGACTATGAAGAAGTAGGCGGCGTTAAGACTGACGGCAGAACTGTCGGTATACTTTACTGGAACTGGTTTGCGGATTCAGGAAAAAATGCAGTCGTAACCAGCAGAGTACTTGCACTTCATCCGGAAGCAAAAGATGATTATAATAATTCTGCTTGGGATGTAAACGGTACATACTATTGGGGCGAGCCTCTTTTAGGCTATTATACAAGCTACGATTACTGGGTATATCGTAAACATGGGGAGCTTCTTGCCGACGCAGGGGTTGATGCTATATTCTTTGATTATTCTAACAGTGGTCTGTGCTATGTAAAGACATTGCTTACTTTGGCACAGGCATTCAGGGATTCAAAGGCTACCGGCGTTAAGGTTCCCAAGATATCCTGCATGATGAGTCTTGGCGGGAATCCTGATGATGCAATAAGATCAACAAAGACAATATATCAGACTTGCTTTAAGTATGAGGATTTTTCTGACATATGGTTCTATTTGGATGGTAAACCATTACTGTACGGTAATGTTGATTTGCCTATCGCATCCGGTGCTGCAATTAAGGATGATACAGAAGATGCTGCTGTTTTAAAGGAAATCAATTCTTTCTTTACCTTCCGTTATGAGGGAAGCAGGGCAAAAGGTCCTAAAGCTGATGGCAGCAATGAGTGGGTATGGCTTGAAAACTTCCCGCTTCATTTATGGAATAAACAGCCTGACGGCAGAGTTGAGTTCATGGCAGTGGGTACAGGAATCAACGAATCCTATGTTTTGGGCCCGGGCGTAACAGGTGTTTTTTCTAATGAATATAACAAGGGCAGAGGCTACTCAGAAGCTTTCAGTGAGGATTATACAGCAAACGGAAAGAGAATGGCATACTTCTTCAGAGAACAGTCGGCACAGGCTCTTTCCGTAGGACCGGAATTTGTTATGATTGATGGCTGGAATGAGTGGACTGCAATCAGGAATGCTGTTTATAACGGCTTTAAAAATTCTTTTGTTGATAATTTCGATGATGAGAACAGCCGTGATTTTGAACCGTCAGCAGGCGTTTTAAGGGATGACTACTATAATCTTTTAACTGACTTTATAAGAAAGTATAAGGGCGTACGTCCGGCCGGGGTTGCAAGTGCAGCTGCAAAGATTGATATCAATGGTGACGCAGCACAGTGGAGTAATGTAGGCCCTGAATTTATTACATATAATGATGACTACCAAAGAGATTCTTATGGCTTAAAAGACGGGAAGACAGGTCAGGCAATACATTATACTACTACTGTAAATAATGCTATATCCACGGCTAAGGTTGCCCGTGACAGTGAAAACTTCTACTTTATGGTAAAGACGATCAAAGATATAAAGACAGGTACTCAGAACTGGA
>JAUZPY010000072.1 GCA_030705805.1 Bacillota bacterium
CTTCAAGTAAAAGCTGCTCTGATCTATGCTGAATTTTTTCATCAAGCTGTGTATCTTTGATAAACGCATATAAGGCAGTGCAGAATTCTTTTGCAGTCCTTTTGCCTTTTATTCCTTCTTTCAGCTTTAGTAAGGGAGCGATAACGATGCGTCTTGATATATCAAGAGCATTTAATTCTTCCAGCTCTTTTGAAGTAATGTCCCTGCCAAAAAACAATGAAGAACGATAGTTCCATTTTTCTTCTTTTATAAAAGCATCGCCTTTTATTCCTGTAGCCAATACATAGTTTTCAAGGCGGTCAATATCCTCTTCGGTAATATCCGCAAAGCCGCACTTTAAATATTTAAATACAGGTTCATAGGTAAATCCTGATATGACCGATTCTAATGCCGCTAAGATAAACAGTGAAACGGGGTGGCTGCCTGCCGATTCCTTGCTTGTATCGGTGTAAGGTATTTTGAATTTTCTGAAAACGCTTTTAATCTGCATATCGTAGTTTTGCCAGTCTCTTGATATAACGGAAATATCATAATAGCGGTAGCCTTCTTCACGTACCAAACGGCAGATTTCTCTGGCGGCATTTTCAATTTCGGTATATCTGTTTTTTGCTATAAAAACACTTATATTTTTTGTTTCTTCCGCCCATTTATCAGGCTCAAAGGCAAAGAAGTTCTGTTCAAGATGAGCTTTTTCGCCTTGACTTATCGGCCTACGCATTATAGGGGTATTTACTTCCACACCGGAGGTTACAGCAAGCTCAGTTAATCTTTCCGCTGCCCTTTGAGAGGTAAAAAACTGCATTTCCAAAGAGCCTACTTCGCAAGGAAGGGCAACGGTAACTTTTTCGCACTGGTTAAGCATTGCATCGATTATTTTATACTCTGCTACCGTAAAATTGACAAACCTGTCAATATAAATATATTTTCCTTCTAAAGGACGTTTGCTTAAAAGCAGGCTGTATAAACGGTCCAAGTCGTCATCTCTGTCGGTATAGCCTGTTTCAAGGAATGCTGTATAAGCAGAATAAATTTTTGAAATATCGGAAAGCTTGCTACTAAGCAGGGGAGAAGCTACATTTTTTGATGCTTCCAAGAGGCTTTCGGGGGAAACAGAATATCTTTTAAGCTCGCTTATAAATGAAAGCATACTTTCTGCAAAGCCGGCTTTTTCACATGAATGCTTTAACAGGGTAAGCTCATCATGAAGCTGCTCTGTAATCATGGATAAAGCCATAATTTTACCCGCCGGGTCAACTGAAGGTTCTCCTAAAGGCCCCCTGTCCGATAATTTGTGAAAAAGACGCAAAAAAGACAGCACTTCAATATCCGAAAAGCCTAGGGCGCCGCAAAGCTTCGCTACTTGCTTTTCAGAAATAAAGGTATAGGTTTCAGGCACAATTAAAAGTCCTTTGGTTTGGAGCAAGGACTTATTTATAAGTTCGGATTTGCCGCTGCCTGTGCGGCCGTAAATAAGCTGAAGGGACATAATTTCTCCTTTGCTTTAAAAGCGCCACTGCTTAGGGCATAAGAGAGTCGTTAGTTTCAACTCTCTTATGCTATTGCAGCGACGCTTTATGTCACTTTATACGCTCATAAATAAGGTAAGTGTAGTTTATATCATTATAGGTGTTGGTTTCACCGATGTCCTTAACCTTCCAACTTTCATCTTCATCAAGATTAGGGAAGAAACGGTCAGCGTCAAAGGCGTAATCAATTTTGGTGACGTATGCTTTTGTGCAGTAAGGAAGCATTGAGCGGTATACGCTTTCACCGCCGAATACAAAAGAGCGGTCATATAAAGACGCTTTTTTCACTGCTTCCTCAATGCTGTTAACGACTATTACATCCTTATCAATTTTTTCATCAGGAAAGCATAAAACAATATGAGGCCTGCCCGGAAGAGGGTTTCCTCCCGGAAAGGATTCTAGTGTTTTTTTCCCTAAAATAAGGGCATGTCCCATGGTTATTTCCTTAACTCTTTTAAGGTCACCGGGAAGATGAACTAAAAGTTCATTACCTTTTCCTATACCCCAATTTTTATCAACTGCAACAATAAGTTCCATTACATTCTCCTTATCAAAACTATAATATCAAGGCAATTTTGCAGCTATAGTTCAATAATATTCTTTATCAAACAGCTACAGGCAATTTGCCTACTTTGCCGCTGTGTACATAATTTTCAAGAACAAAGCTATCCGGAGTAAAGTCATAGAAATTTTTAACGTCCGGGTCAATTATAAGCTTTGGAGCATCATGCATTTCACGCTGTATTACTTCTTTTACAATAGGAACGTGACGGTCGTATATATGGGCATCTGCTATAACGTGCAGAAGCTCACCTACTTCAAGGCCCGATGAAATTGCAAACATATGAACAAGAACGGCATACTGAGCAACGTTCCAGTTGTTTGCAACTAAAAAGTCATTTGAACGCTGATTTAAAATTGCATTTAAAGTGTTTCCGCTTACATTCAATGTAAGGCTGTAAGCACAAGGATATAAGGCCATTTGGGATAATTCCTCATGGTTAAACATATTTGCGATAATTCGCCTACTTCCGGGGTTGTTTTTAAGGTTGTAAAGCATCATGTCAACCTGATCAAATTCACCTTCCGAATACTTACTTTTTTTAGCTAACTGATAGCCGTATGCTTTGCCGATAGTTCCGTTCTCATCAGCCCAGGAGTCCCATATTTTGCTGTTTAAATCACAAAGACGGTTGGATTTTTTCTGCCAAATCCAAAGAATTTCATCAACGCAGGCCTTAAAATTTATGTATCTTAGAGTTTGTATGGGAAACTCCTCTTTTAAATTATAGCGGTTAACAATTCCGAACTTTTTTATGGTGTGAGCGGGGGAATTATCGTCTTCCCAGCGGGGTCTTACATTCCTGTCTGTATCCCAAACTCCGTTATTTAATATATCATTTACATTATCAATAAATATCCGATCGGTCATACTCATGGCTTATTTCCCCTTTCATAAGCTTAATTATTTACATTATAATACACCTCAAAACTAAAAGCAAGAAAAAAGGAATTATTAAAACATAAAATTTAAGTAATCTAAGGCTTTTAGATGTTTAGATTGCGATAATAATGTTATTTCCTATAAAAAGAAGGTACTTTTGCATACTATTTTGGACTTTATGCTGTGTTGACAATATTGCTTTTTTTATGGTATAATTTTTTAATAAACAATATCATTTATTTGCATACAATATAAACGGAGGCGGCAAGATGAAGAATTATAAGATTGGAATAATAGGTGCTACAGGTATGGTTGGTCAGCGTTTGGTAACTCTACTATCTGAACATCCTTGGTTTAAGATAGAGGTACTTGCGGCATCCGGAAGAAGCGCCGGTAAAAAATATGCGGATGCTTTAAACGGCAGATGGGCAATGAATAGCCCCCTACCGGATAAGGTAGCTGATATGACAGTTATGGACGCAACAGAAGATGCAAAGAAAATCGCATCTATGGTAGACTTCGTTTTTTGCGCCGTAAACATGAAAAAAGACGAAATAAAGGTTTTAGAAGAAACATATGCAAAACTTGAGGTACCTGTGATATCAAACAATTCTGCTTACAGAATGACTCCTGATGTTCCCATGGTAATACCTGAGGTTAACCCAGAGCATATTGAGATAATAGAGAAGCAAAGAAAAAGGCTTGGAACAAAAAAAGGCTTTATAGCAGTAAAGTCAAATTGTTCTATTCAAAGCTATGTTCCCGCACTTCACCCTCTTATGAAGTATGGCGTTAAGGAAGTTGTGGCAAGCACATATCAGGCGATATCCGGTGCCGGCAAGACCTTTGAGACTTGGCCTGAAATGATCGACAATGTTATTCCTTATATCGGAGGAGAAGAAGAAAAGAGCGAGAAAGAGCCTTTAAAGGTTTGGGGCCATATTGAAGGAGATATTATTGTCAATGCAACAAAGCCTGTAATTACTACTCAGTGTATAAGAGTACCTGTTACAGACGGGCATTTGGCAACCGTATTTGTATCCTTTGATAAAAAGCC
Source organism: Bacillota bacterium (assembly GCA_030705805.1). Lineage (GTDB taxonomy): Bacteria > Bacillota > Clostridia > CAKSNL01 > HGM11501 > JAUZPY01. The sequence goes on from JAUZPY010000072.1 coordinate 4,028, forward strand.
TTCAAAAGAAGAAATATTAAAAGACTGGGCAGATTTTAAAGGAGAGCCCCAGATTCTGGAGCTACCCAGTGCTCCGAAACAGTTCCTACACTATTTTGAAGAGGATTCGAGACCACAGACGAATCTTGACAGAAATTTAGAAGGTGGTATGGCAGTAAGCATTGGAAGACTCAGAGAAGACAGCATATTTGATTATAAGTTTGTATGCCTGTCTCATAACACACTAAGAGGCGCCGCAGGTGGCGGTGTGCTGTTAGCTGAGCTTTTAGCTAAAAAAGGCTATCTGGATTAAGGAGGAAAAATGAGAAATTCTATTTTTAAAGGCGCAGGTGTTGCGCTGATAACACCCTTCAATGAAAACGGTACAATAAACTATGAGGAATTCGGAAGAATAATTGATTTTCAGATTGAAGGCGGAACTGATGCTATTATTGTGTGCGGCACAACAGGTGAGCCTTCTACAATGCCCCATGACGAACATGTTGAAGCTATGAAGTTTGCCGTTCAGTATACAAATAAGAGAGTTCCTGTTATTGCGGGAACAGGCAGTAACGACAACGAATACTGTTGCAAGCTGTCTAGGGAAGCCCAGAACATAGGTGCGGATGCACTTCTTCTGGTAACACCTTATTATAATAAATGTACTCAAAAAGGCCTTATAATGCATTACGCAAAGGTTGCTTCAAAGGTTGACCTGCCTATGATTCTATATTCTGTTAAATCCAGAACAGGGGTAAATATTGAACCTGCAACGCTAAAAACCCTATCAAAGGTAGATAATATAGTTGCTGTAAAGGAAGCCAGCGGTGATATATCCCAGGTTGCTAAAATCGCAGCGCTATGCGGTGATTGCCTGGACATATATTCCGGCAATGACGATCAGGTAATACCGATACTGTCATTAGGCGGAATCGGCGTTATTTCCGTATTGTCAAATGTTATGCCGAAATTTACCCATGATATGGTTATGGATTACTTAAACGGCGACAAGGCAAAGGCATTAAAATCTCAGCTTGAAGTAATTGACCTTATAGAGGCTTTGTTCTGTGAAGTTAATCCTATACCTGTAAAAACAGCTATGAACCTAATGGGCTTTAACGCAGGTTGCCTAAGACTTCCTCTATGTGAGATGGAAGATAAAAATCTTGAAAAACTTAAAACGGCTTTAAGAAATCATAAGCTTATTTAATATATTAAGATAAGGACTGTTGCAAATGATAAGGATTCTACTTAACGGAGCAAACGGACGTATGGGTCAGGTTGTTGCAGCTCTTGCCAAAGAGTCAGACCTGTATGAAGTTGTGGCAGGTGCAGATACATATAACGGTTTAAATAACTCTTTTAAAGTATATCCAAGCCTTGATGAATGTACGGAAAAAGCTGATGTAATCATAGATTTTTCAAACTCACAAGGACTTGAAGGGATACTTTCTTATGCTCAAAAGAAAAAACTGCCTGTAGTTATAGCTACAACAGGGCATACAAAGGAACAATTGAAACTAATGCAGACTGTTTCAGAAAATATTCCGATTTTTATATCCAGCAATATGTCAATTGGTGTAAACCTTTTAATTGACCTGGTAAAAAAAGCGACAGTTGTATTGGGTGATGCGTACGATATTGAAATAATTGAAAAGCATCACAACAATAAGCTTGATGCGCCCAGTGGTACAGCTTTGTCCATTGCTGAGGCAATTTCCGGAATGAAGCAAAGCCCTATGGAATATACCTACGACAGGCACAACGTAAGAAAGAAAAGAGACAAAAAAGAAATAGGAATATCATCAGTTAGAGGAGGTACTATAGTGGGAGAGCACGAAGTAATTTTCGCCGGTCCCGATGAGGTAATAGAGATAAAACATCATGCAGCATCAAGACAAATCTTTGCAGAAGGAGCCCTACGTGCCGCTGTATTCCTAGCAGGTAAGAAAAAAGGAATGTACAGCATGAAGGACATTATAAATTAATTTTTGCAAAGGGAGATGATTATGAAAATAGCATTTTCTACATTAGGCTGTCCGGACTTTGACTGGTCAGATATATATACAATGGCGAAAGACATGGGATTTAACGGAATAGAGCTTAGAGGGCTTGGTGGCGATATATATACCGTAAAGGCAAAACCCTTTATGCCCGCTCAGTTGCCCAAAACGGTAGCAAAGCTTAAAGAAATCGGCATTGAAGTGCCTTGCATTTCTTCAGGATGCTGCCTTAAAAATAGAGATAAAGAATTTGAAAACATTGAAGAAATAACCCAGTACATTGCGCTTGCAAAAGAACTGGGCTCATCTTTTATTAGAGTACTGGCAGACCGTGACACAGCTCCCGAGGGAGATAAAGTGGACGATGAGTATATTGCGTCTGTCCTTTTAAAACTGGCTCCGTTAGCTAAGGAATCAGGGGTGACCCTGCTGGTTGAAACCAATGGAGTTTATGCCGACACAAAGCGGCTTAAAAAGCTTTTGGATGATATAAATCATGAAAGTGTAGCAGCACTTTGGGATATGCACCATCCATACAGATTCTTTGGGGAAGAGCCCCAAACAACCATAGAAAACCTTCTGTCATACATAAAATATGTACATATTAAGGATTCAAAAATTGAAGACGGAAGTATAAAATATTGCCTTATGGGCGAGGGTGATATGCCTCTTAAGGTGATGCTTGGTCTTTTACAAACTGCCGGCTATGAAGGTTACATATCACTTGAATGGGTTAAACGCTGGGCAAGGGATCTTTGTGATGCAGGCATTGTTTTTCCACATTTTGCCCACTATATGTTGCCTTATGTAAATGTTCATAAACATCCTCTTCAGGACTCTAAAAGAGGAGACGGCAAATATGTATGGCCAAAAGAAAAATTAGTAAATTATACTTTTTCTGAAGTCTTAGACAGGGTATGCGAGCAATTTCCTATGCAGTATGCTTTCAGATATACTGAGTGTGACTATACAAGAACCTATCCGGAGTTCAGAGAAGATGTAGATGCTTTTGCCAGAGCTCTTATTGCCCTTGGAGTAAAAAAGGGAAGCCATGTAGCTATATGGGCAACAAATGTGCCCCAGTGGTTTATAACCTTCTGGGCAGCTGTAAAAATAGGAGCAGTATTGGTAACAGTAAATACCGCCTACAAAATATATGAAGCAGAATACCTTTTAAGGCAGTCGGATACCCACACTCTGGTAATGATTGACGGATGTAAGGATTCTAATTATGTTGAAATAATTAAGACCCTCTGTCCGGAGCTTGCTTTGAAAAAAGATGGGGAGGAGCTCCATTCGGAAAAGCTGCCCATGCTTCGTAATGTAATTACGGTTGATTCGAAAGTGCCGGGATGCTATACGAAGGAAGAGGCATTAAAGGCAGGGGAAAAGATAGATATATCCGAAGTATACAAAATGGCAAAAGAAGTTGATTATCATGATGTATGTAATATGCAGTATACTTCAGGTACTACGGGATTTCCCAAGGGTGTAATGCTTACGCATTATAACGTAGTAAATAACGGCAAGAATATAGGCGACTGCATGGACTTGTCCACCGCGGACCAGATGTTGATTCATGTGCCGATGTTCCACTGCTTCGGAATGGTGCTTGCAATGACAGCATCAATAACTCATGGTACAACAATGTCGCCGATTCCTTTGTTTTCGCCCAGAAAAGCGCTTGATTGTATAAGAAGGGAAAGAATTACTGCTATGCATGGGGTTCCCACCATGTTTATTGCAATGCTTGAGCACCCTGAGTTTAATTCAACAGATTTTTCAAGCTTTAGAACAGGTATAATGGCAGGCAGTCCTTGCCCCATAAAGGTCATGGAAGATGTAATTAAGAAAATGAACATGTCAGAAATATGCATTACCTATGGTCAGACTGAGGCATCCCCCGGCTGCACTATGAGTAAAACTACCGATTCCATAGAGACCAGGGTCAACACAGTGGGAAGCGCTATGTACGGCGTAGAGTGCAAGATAGTAGATCCTCAGACAGGAGAAGAATTGCCGGATAATACAGACGGTGAATTTGTTGCAAGAGGTTATAACATCATGAAGGGCTATTATAAGATGCCTGAGGCAACAGAAGCAGCTATTGACGAGGATGGCTGGCTTCATACCGGAGATTTGGCAAAAAGGCTGCCTGACGGAAACTTTAAAATAACAGGTAGAATAAAAGATATGATAATCAGAGGCGGCGAAAATATCTATCCTAAGGAAATTGAGGATTTTATTTACACTCATCCTAAGGTTAAGGATGTTCAGGTCATTGGCGTGCCCGACAAGCAGTATGGAGAGGAAATTATGGCTTGTGTTATTTTAAAGAAAGGGGAGACCATGACAGAGGATGAACTTAAAGATTTTGCCAGAGCAAATATGGCAAAACATAAGGTTCCCCGGTATGTGGACTTTGTTGACAGCTTCCCCATGAACGCGGCCGGCAAAATACTTAAATACCGTATGCGTGAAGATGCAATAGAAAAACTTCATCTTCAATCAGACAGTAAAATAGTAACAGCTTAAAACATTAAAAAGCTTTTCCGCTCGCGGAAAAGCTTTTTTTTAAGGCTCTTTGCCAATGGTTGAGGTAATCCGAATAATGAGGTCTACTTCCATCATCTTAAATGGCTGCCTTCTGTATGTTTTTGTGTCTATTTTTGCTTGACATGTTCACTTTGCCGATGGGCATGACTTTATTTTTCTGTAGTGCCCCACTTCTAAAATATATTTTCAACACTTGGGTGTGACCTTTCGACAATCTTATAAAGCATCATTTGAAGCTCACTTGCGGCGGCGCCGGCTCCCGCCTCATCAGATACAAAAAGAAAGCTTTTAAGCCTGGCAGAGGCAACAGCGGCTTCATCAAGGGGTTTTCTGTCTGTCAGCATATAAAACCAATAAGACTTACTTTTAAATTTTTCATCAAAAGAGTTTGAAAGGTTAAGCGCTTCTTCGAAGTTGCTTTGACTGATACATGCTTTAATATCATTAAGTTCTAATATAAGATCATTAAATGAGTTTACTAAAAAATAATTAATAAAGCATAATCCTGTAATTAAAAGGGCAAGTACTAGGAGAATAGCAATAAAAACTTTCATTGTTTCCCTCTTTTTTGAAAATGAAAATCTTTCCCGGTTACAGAGGCGTAAAAGATTTCCGACATATTTTCTATATTGTTTTCTTTTAGCTTTTTGTTAAGCCAATTAATATCATGCCCGGAGCTTTCAAGGCTTTTCTTTAAAAGCTTTCCATCGGCAATTACGGTATAGGTAATACTTTCTTCATCTACTTCCAGCTCAAGGTCCGCAGGTGTTAAAGGGCGTTTGGAAGCAATGGGAATAATGTTAAGGGAACCTGTGGTTTCCAATATAGCATATTCTACATCCCTGACGTCAAAATAACCTTCACTGCGTAGCTCTTCAGTTAAATCATCAAGATTGTATCTCATTTTTGTCAGCTCTTTTTCTATTATTTTGCCTTTTTCAATTAGTATGGCCGGCTTTCCATCCAAGGCTCTTCGCATTAAACTGCTTTTCATACAAATAAAGGACAGAACAACTTCAAGTGACATTAATGTAATTATGGGAATCA